>CAYMZA010000009.1:0-18503 GCA_964394835.1 uncultured Gammaproteobacteria bacterium | reverse complement strand
AGAAAATATAACCCTTGATTTAAACAATGATAGTACTATTAATACACAGGATTTTGCTATACTAGCTAGCTACATTGGTAATGATGATCAATCTACTTGTTATGAGAATTTCCAGCCTTCTCTACCTACTATGGGTCCAACATTAACTTCACAAGAACAAGCTACTTTAGTTAGTAATCTTGATCCAGGTATTTGGTGCGATGTTTTAACGGGTATTTTAGAAACAGCATATAATGGAGTTTATAATAGAGTAGCTGATCTTAACTCTGATCAAACTATTAATCCATTAGACTTAGCTATGTTAGCAAGCATGGATGATGATAATGCTTGTTTTAATAGATTTGTAGGTACATATAGTTATTCTGACTATGAAAATGTTGATTGGTGTAATGGTTTATATGTTGGAATGTCAAATTATATGACTGAAGAAGATGATATAGAGGTCCCAGTAGTGATTGATTACTCTTTAACTAATCGTCTAAAGGGTAGAATTCTTCTTCAAGTAGAATCTAGAGGCGAAGCTTGGTACGTTAAACCAGACACAGGTAAAAGAATATATATAGCTGATGGAGAGGTAGCATATTCTATGATGAGGAATTTAGGTCTTGGTATTACTAATATTGATCTAGCTAAAATACCAGTTGGTGTTGAAGATAGATTTGAATCACATGATTCTGATGGTGATGGTTTATCAGATAAACTAGAAGAAGGATTGGGAACTAATGTTAATAATGTTGATTCGGATGGTGATGGATATAATGATAGAGCAGAGGTGGTAAATGGATATAATCCATTAGGAAACGGTAAGATTATTTATGATAATAATTTAGTCAATAGTGTTTATGGCAGAATTCTTCTTCAAGTAGAATCTAGAGGTGAAGCTTGGTATGTTAATCCGGTTGATGGTAAGAGATATTATATGAAAGATGGTTTTGCAGCTTATCAGATTATGAGATACCTAAGTTTAGGTATAACTAATTCTGATTTAAATAAAATTGATTTTTAATAATTATTTTATTGGTATAAAGGCCTCCTTAACTAGGAGGTTTTTATTTTTCTCTTTTTTTGGTATAATATAGTTAATTAAGATAATTTTATGCCTTATAAAAAAATAATTACTTTTATTAAAAAATATCGTAGGAATAGTAGTGGAGATGGATATCAAGAAAGTACTCAGCTGTGGATTGCTGATTTTGGTAATCCAGAAATAGAAGAAGAATTAAAACATGAGTTAAAAAAAATTAAACCCCATGGTGGTAAAACAGTAAGTTGGATATTTACATCTATTATCCTAGTATCGATATTAGTTTTAAGTGAATTATTAATTCGTAGTATATCTCAAAATATATTTTTATCAGAACTTACTTTATTTTATATTACTTGGGCATGGAGATTAATATTGTTTATAGTGTGGTTATATGTGTCTAGAATAAAAATGAGTTTAACCTATGAAAATATCTTTGTTATAGCTATAACTTCATTTTCTTTAGGGGTTATTGTTTCTTCTGTTTTAAAAATTGTATATATTGGATCTATTTGGACTTGGTTAAATTTATTAATAGAACCTATATGGATGATTTTAATAATAGCTTTAGTCGGTAGTATATTTGTTAAATATATATTTAAAAATAAGTAATAGAAAAATATGGCAGAAATAAAAAAAGATAAAAAGGATATTGAGAATAATAAAGTAGTAGCTGCGTTGGGTTATGTATGGATACTTTGTTTAGTTCCACTATTCTTAAAAAGAAATTCTAAGTTTGCACAATTTCATGCTAAACAAGGAGTATTATTATTAATTTTCGAGATCATAGCTTTTATAATTCCAATACTTGGTTGGTTTTTTTACATTGTAGCTTTAATTTATGCTTTGATTGGTATAAGAAGTGCTTTAGAAGGAAAGTATTGGGAAATGCCCATACTAGGTAAATATGCTTCTAAATTAAATGTATAATTAATATAATAAAATATAATCTGTATGAAAAAAGGTAAATTTATTCTTTGGTTTAATCAAATAGGAATTAAAGATGTTCCTAGGGTAGGTGGTAAGAATGCTTCTCTTGGTGAAATGTATTCTAAATTAACTAAAAAAGGTGTTCCAATACCAAATGGCTTTGCTGTTACTGCCCAAGCCTATGATTATTTTGTAACATCAACAGGTGTTAAAAAAGAGATTAGGAAAATATTAAAAGATTTAGATACTAGTGATATACACAACCTTCAGGAAAGAGCTAAATTAGTAAGACAAGCTATATTAAATGCTGAATTTCCTAAGGATCTTCAAGATAGTATTGGTAAATCATATGCTAAATTAGCTAAAGAATTTAAAAAGAAGAATGTAGATGTTGCTGTTAGAAGTTCTGCTACTGCTGAGGATTTACCAGATGCTTCTTTTGCGGGACAACAAGATACATATTTGAATATAGAAGGAGAAAAAGATTTACTTGATGCTTGTAAAAGATGTATGTCTTCTTTATTTACAGATAGAGCTATATCATATCGTAGTGATAAAGGATTTAATCATTTTAAGGTTAAGTTATCTATAACAGTGCAGAAGATGGTTAGGTCTGATAAAGCTACATCTGGTGTTATGTTCTCTATTGATACAGAGTCTGGTTTTAAAAATTCTGTTTTAATAAATTCTATTTATGGCTTAGGAGAATATATTGTTCAAGGAATTGTTAATCCTGATGAATACTATGTTTTTAAACCTACTCTTAAAAATTTTAAACCAATTATTAGTAAAAGTTTAGGAGAGAAAAGAAAAAAATTAGTATATAGTAAAAAAAATCAAGTAAAGAATTTACCTGTTTCTAAAAAAGATCAAGAAAGATATGCTTTGAGTGATAAAGAAGTATTACAATTAGCTAAATGGGCTGTAGAGATTGAAAATCATTATAAAAAGCCAATGGATATGGAATGGGCTAAAGATGGTATTACTAAAAAACTATATATTGTTCAAGCTAGACCAGAAACTGTTCGTTCCCAAGAAGATCCTAATACATTAACAGAATATTTTATAAAAGGAAAAGGTAAGGTAGTAGTACAGGGTGCTTCTGTCGGTAATAAGATAGGACAAGGTAAGGCACATATTATAAAAAATGTTAGTGGTATTGATAAATTTAAAGAAGGTGAAGTATTGGTTACAGAAATGACTGATCCTGATTGGGAGCCTATAATGAAAAAGGCTGCAGCTATTGTTACTGATTCAGGTGGTAGAACATGTCATGCTGCTATTATTTCTAGAGAATTAGGTATTCCATGTGTTGTTGGTACTAAACAAGGAAGTACTAAAATAAAGAAAAATCAAAAGATTACTATTTCTTGTGCTGAAGGAGAAAAAGGTTTTATATACAATGGTTTTGTAGATTATACAGTTAAGAAAACAAATCTAAAACATTTTAAAAAACCTAAAACTAAGGTTATGATGAATATTGGTAATCCTGAAATGGCTATGATGCAAAGCTTTATACCAAATGAAGGTGTTGGTTTAGCTAGAGAAGAGTTTATAATCTCAAACTATATTAGAATACATCCTTTAGCTTTAATACATTTTAATAAACTAAAAGATAAAATAGCTAAAAAACAGATTCTTAATCTAACTTCTGCATATAAAGATAAAAAACAGTTCTTTATTGATAAACTAGCACAAGGTATAGCTAGAATTACAGCTAGTTTCTATCCTAAAGATGTAATTGTAAGATTATCTGATTTTAAATCTAATGAATATGCTAATCTAATAGGTGGAAAACAGTTTGAACCAGTAGAAAGTAACCCTATGATAGGTTGGAGAGGTGCTAGTAGACACTATGATCCTAAGTATTTGCCAGCTTTTATTCTAGAATGTAAAGCATTAGTGAAAGTAAGAGAAGAAATGGGATTAAATAATTTAAAGATTATGGTTCCTTTTTGTAGAACTATAGAAGAAGGAAAAAAAGTTTTAAAGGTATTAGCAGATAATGGATTAAAAAGAGGTAAGAACGGTTTAGAGATATATGTAATGTGTGAAATACCTTCTAATGTAATACTAGCTGAAGAGTTTGCTAAGATATTTGATGGTTTTAGTATAGGTTCTAATGATTTAACTCAACTAGCATTAGGCGTAGATAGGGATTCAGAACTTGTTTCACATGTATATGATGAAAGAAATAAAGCTGTAAAAGATTTAGTTTCTACAGTAATTAAAGCAGCTAGGAAACATAAAAGTAAAATAGGTATTTGTGGTCAAGCTCCTTCTGATTTTCCTGACTTTGCTCAATTCTTGGTTAAAGAAAAAATAGATACTATCTCTCTTATCCCTGATACAGTTATTAAAACAAGTATAGCTATTAATAAAACAGAGAAGAAATTAAAGAAATAATTGACTATGTAATTAATAAGTGATATAAATAAAAGACCTGCATAGTGTAGGTCTTTGTTCTTTAACACTAAACTAAAGGAGTGAGCATGGAAGAAGAAGTAGTCTTCACGGAAGAAGATGTTGAAAGATGGAGAAGGGAATTTAATATTCCTAATTATGTAAATATTAATTTTGAAATGCAAAAAAGATTATATTTCAAATCTGTTGCTAAACTTATCTTAGGACATGACCCCCATGCATTAATGCATCCACAAGATAATGAACTAGAAGTTTGGAGAGTTTTGATTAAAAGCGATATTATACCCGTTATTAGCGACGAAACACCTCAACTAAACACATTTTGTAACATCAAGAAGAATGGTGTTTCCGTTGAATTTAGAGGTACTGTAGATAATATTTTGTATCAATTATATTTATTGTTAAACTATAAAAAAGAAAACAAAGATGACGAAGTTGTTTTTGAAAAATTGATTATGATTTAAATACACTCTTAACGTTTTATAATATAACCCCGTTGATTAGATTTGACGGGGTTTTCTATTTAATTAACCTATGTTATATTATTAATATGGAGAGGTGGCTGAGTGGTCGAAAGCGCTTGCTTGGAGTGCAAGTGAACGAGCAATCGTTCCGCAGGTTCGAATCCTGTCTTCTCCGCCAATTTATAACTGATACTTGACAAATATACCTAATTACATTTAAGATATATAATTGAATTAATAATAGTACATTTATATAAAAAGATATCAATAATCTTAGGTGATTTTTTTTGAATTATTGGGCTAGTAGATAGAAAGGAGCGGTAAGATGGATAATCTTGCTGTAAAGAGTCTAAATGCTATGCTTATATTCGAAGATAATAAACTATATTTGGATGGTGAATTAATTTTTACTATTCCAGACAATAGTGACGGAACAAGCGTTATAAGATTTGTTGGTTTTTGGGATACTTACGAAGATGCTTTTTCTACAATATATGTTGGTAGTGGTACTAAGCATTATGGTGACTTATATGAAATAAAGAGAGATAATATTGTTAGTCCATTTACTGTTAAGCACATAGTTTCTTTGAATACGGAGCTAATGGATATTTTTCCAGTTTCACCTACAGATATTCTTCTTGTTGGTCATAGTGGTCCAGATGAAGGTATATGTTTGATTAATACTCAAAACTTTCAAATAGTAGACATAATATCTAGGGAAGAATATAACAAACGGATTTCACATAGTTTTCGTTATATCTTCCCTATTTTTCGAATTGATGAAGATATATCGACTATTCATTTGGATTTTTATGCATGGAGAACAAAAGATTATGCATATAATGATTCTGGATCTACAGCAATTATTGACAATCCATTTTTTAATCCTTGGGTAGAAGAACTATATTTTCCATTTGATCTATGGGGTACTATAGACCTTACTATCCAACTTAAAGAGTTGGGTATTGATATCAATAAGATGATTCAGTTAGCTGCTACTTTTCAGCGTTTGAGGTAGTTAGTAAATACATTGAAAATATACACCCCCTTGTCATTTTGACTAGGGGGTGATTTTATTTTATTGACATTGTGTAGTTGGTATCCCTAGACCCTGCCAAACCCAAAAGCTTGTAGGTCCGCTACAAGTTCCTGCAAATGGATCATTATGAGGATATCCATATTTTCTTACTTCAAAATGTAAATGAGGACCTGTTGAATTACCAGAAGAACCACTTTTACCTATTCTGCGGCCACAAGGTATAGATGCATTACCTATGGCAGTACCTTTTTTTAGATGAGCATAAATAGTTCTCCAGCCATTACCATCCATAACATTTCCTTCATGATCTATTCTTACATTATTACCAAAACCTCCCCCACAATCTGATCCAAAGTATCCGTAAGTACTACAATTATCATATCTGTAGAAAACCCCACCATTAGCAGCAGCATAAACATTAGTTCCTACCCTAACTCTAAAATCAGTACCTCTGTGATTATTATATGTATCATAACTATGACAGTAATGACTTTTTTTACCGCCACCAGTTTGATTATCATAGTATGCGCTAAATAAATTATTACTATATGTATTAACAGGTCTTCTAAACTTAGGAGATGCTTTTGTATTACCAGGAAGTAAAAATACAGATAATAGTATAATTAGGGAAAAAGATAATATATATTTTATTTTATTAGTATGTTTCATATATTTGTATTTAATTTATTAAATGAACTATTTTATTATTTTTCCATCTAGATTAACTTGTATAATTCTTTCTTTAGCCTTGCTACTTTTATTCATAACCACACCAACAGTTTTTCCATCAACAATCCAATGAGGATCTCTACCATAACTTAACATTCTAGATTCCTTTATTTTATTATATCCTCCATTAAATTCATTAATCCATATAGATTTATCTGATTCGTATATTAAGTATTTACCATTAGATGACCATATTGGTTTTTCAGAAGGAGTAGGCATAGTTTTACTACTAAAATGTTTCATTCCATTATTGGTTAGTTGTTTTCTGTTTTTACCGTTAATATCAATAATATGATGAGAAGCTAAACCAGAAGGACTAGCAGAGAAAAATAGTATTTTTTTACTATCAGGAGTCCATACAAATCCCCAATCTTCATATTTATCACCAATCTTCTTTTCCTTCTTTTTTTCTAAATCTAGAACAGTCATACCAATGGCTTGTTCATAGTAATCTCCTTGTATCCAATTAGAATTAAGTTTTTGATATACCATATATTTACCATCAGGAGAAAGATCAATACCCAAAGCTTTTTCTCCTATCTTAGTATTATTACTACCATCATTATTTATAGAAAATAAGTCATAATTTTCTGTAGTATAGTATATTTTAGCACTTGTTTTATCAAATAATGCTTTAGTAACTAATTGATCCGTTAATTTTATTTCTTTCTTATTATTCAAGATGTATAGATTAGTTCCACCGATTCTTTCACTTTCTGGTAATGCTTTTTCCCAACCTTTTCCAAATAATATCATACCGTTTTTTTGATCAAATAGTATTTCAATATTATTATTTTCAGTAATTGCTTTTTCACCCAATGTATTACTTATGGAATACAAATTACCATTATCTAAAATTATTCTATCAGCCTTGACTTCTTCTTTCTGTAAAACAAATATTCCTAAAGTTATTAGTAAGCTTATACTAAATAACATTAGAGCACTAAATTTTTTTTCATTTACCATATATTTATTTTAATTATTATTAATTATATCAAAAAACTCAAGAAATTAAATTCTTGAGTAACAAATAATTAGGGCGGGTGACTGCGGGCGATGATATAGTATCTACGCCTAAACATATAATCACTTTTCTTAATTTATTTCTACCTTGCCTTATTTTATACCTTATGTCAACTTAAGTTATTAACAGGTTTATTTAAACCCCTAATTAATAGAGTAATAAACTATACTATTGACAAAATATCTAAAATATGCTATTATGGTGTCCGTCGTTTGTTTCGTTGTTGCCCTTGGTGCATTTGTTCTTGTCATAATTGATCGCAAGTTCAAGCAAAATCTTGCCAGAGAATTGAAGTTTGATGAGCGCAAGGACATTACTCATGATAATTGTAAGTAATATGCTGTCAAGAAGATATAATGGAGCAACATACTGTTTATATGTATGATGCACCCTCATTTACTGAGTCCCCAGTCAAGTACTATGTACAAAGGTTGGGGTTTTTTTCTTATTAATCTTACCTTTATTTATTACCATATATCTGATAGTATATATAATATAAATATAATTATATGAATAAAAAACAAGTAGCTTTTTTAGTAAAGTTAAAGAAAAAGAAATACAGAGAAGAACACCTTAAGTTTATTGTAGAAAATCCAAAAGTTATTTTAGAAGAATATAGTAATTCCACATTAGATTCTATATACATAACAGAAAACTTTTTAAAAGAAAATGAAGAGTATAATACTTTTGATAATATTAATATTATATCTGAAAAAGATTTAAAAAAAGCTTCTAATAAGGTAACGCCTCCCGGAGTTATAGCATTATTTAATATTAAAAAAGAAAAGAAATATAATTTTAGAAGAAGAGAAGTTTTAATCTTGGATAATGTGCAAGATCCTGGTAATATGGGAACTATATTAAGGACAGCAGATTGGTTTAATTTTACTGAAGTATTTTTAAGTGAAAATTGTGTAGAACTATATAATCCTAAGGTAGTAGCTTCTACTATGGGATCTATCTTTAATTTAAATATTCATACAGATGTTAATTTAAAAGATTTAGTTAAAGAATTAAAAAAAGAAAAATATAAGATAGTTGTTACAGATTTAAATGGAGAAAGTTTTAAGTTTCAAAAAGATAAAATGGCCCTAGTTATTGGTAGTGAGTCTAAGGGTGTAAGTAGAAAGGTAAATGCTTTAGCAGATATACACTACAAAATACAAAAGTTTGGTAAAGCAGAATCATTAAATGTAGGTGTAGCTACGGGTATAGTTATGAATGAGATTAAGTTAAGTAAATGAATATAGAAAAGGTAAGAGAGTTAGTAAAAAAAGAAGCACATAAGGGCATTTGGGATTATCATATTATTCTAGTTATAAAATATGCTAAACAATTAGCAGAAATATTAAAAGTAGATAAAGATATAGTTGAACTAGCTGCACTATTACATGATATTGGTACTATAAGAGTAGGAAGGGAAAATCATGAAATTACAGGGCAAGAACAAGCAAAGAAAATATTACAAGAATTATATTATGATAAAAAAATAATAGAAGAGATTACTTATTGTATAGCTACACATAGGGGTGATTTAAATAATCCTCCTAAAACATTATACGCAAAGATAATTGCTAATGCAGATGCTATGGCTCATTTTGATGCTATACCAAGATTTATATACTGGAAAGCAAAAGATGGCAAAACTTTTAAATACACTATTCAATATATAGAAGATAAGGTAGAAAGAAATTGGGATAAGAAAATAACAATACCAGAAGCAAGAGAGATTGTTAGAGAAAAATATGAAGCATTAACATTAATTATAAAAACAATTCAACAATATATTAAATAATTTTTGACTAAACATACTATTTAGAATAGTATATTAATATGAATCAGGTAGAAGAAATAAAAGAAAAGCTTGATATAGCTGAGATTATAGCCAACTATATTCCTTTAAATCAAGCAGGTACAAACTTAAAAGCTCGTTGTCCTTTTCATAATGAAAAAACAGCTAGTTTTATGGTTTCTAGAGAAAAACAAATCTATCATTGTTTTGGTTGTGATCAAGGTGGAGATGTAATTAGTTTTGTGCAAGAGTATGAAGGTATTTCTTTTGCTGAAGCTTTAAGAATTTTAGCAGAAAAAGCTGGTGTTCAAATTACTAGCTATTCTTCTATGCCAAAAGAAGACTATAGTAAGCTATATAAAATAAATGAAAAGGTAGTAGAATTTTATGAAAAAAAACTATTTAATAATTCAGACATTAGTAAAAAAGTTTTAGAATATTTAGATAATAGGAAGATAAGTAAAGAAAGTATTAAAAAATGGAGATTAGGGTTGTCTGGAGAATCTTGGGATGAAGTATATAACTATTTAAAATCTCAAGGATTTAATGATAATGATATATTTAAAGCAGGAATTACTTTAAAGAAAAAAAGTCAGGATGGATATATAGATCGTTTTCGTAAAAGATTAATGTTTCCAATATCTGATGTTCAAGGGAGGGTAGTTGCTTTTACTTCTCGTACTCTTTCAAATATAGCATACGATGAAGAAGAGATGGGTGGTAAATACATTAACAGCCCTCAGTCAGCTATATATGATAAAAGTAAAATACTATACGGTTGGCATTTAGCTAAAACAGATACAAGAAGAAAAAAGTATTTAATTATAGTAGAGGGTAATATGGATGCTATTGCATCACAACAATCTGGTACAGAAAATACAGTAGCTGTTTCAGGTACGGCCATGACAGTTGATCACATTAAGATTATAAAAAGATACACAGATAATATAATTTTAGCATTTGATGGTGACGCAGCTGGCTCCAGAGCCTCTTTAAGAAGTATATCTTTAGGGTGGAAGGAAGATATGAACATTAAAATATTAGTTTTAGATAAAGGGAAAGATCCCGCAGACATGGTTAAAGAAGATTCTAAGAATTGGAAAAAAGAAATTACTAAATCATTACCAGTAATGGAATACTATTTTAAAAGAGTAATAGGTGGTATTGATATATCTAGAGGAGATCACAAGAAGATAGCTGTAAGAAAACTATTACCAATGATTAAAGTTTTACAAAGTAAAGTAGAACAATCTCATTATTTACAATTATTATCTGAGAAATTGAATATTCCTTTAAATATTTTAGAACAAGGATTATTAAGCTCTTCTCCATTTGTTGAAAAAGAAGAAAGAAAAGTTAAGTATATTAATGTAGATAAGAAGAAAAAAGATTTAGTTTTAATTTTAAGTGAAAATCTTTTAGCTATTGTACTATACAAAACAGAGTACTTAGATAATTTAATTGAAGAAATAGAAACAGAAGCAATGAGTGGTGATTTGCAGTCTCTTTACAAAAAGAGTATAATTTATTATACTAAGCATCATGATTTAGATGAATTTGCTAAAGAAGATAATTTATCTGAAGAAGAAAAGAGTATTTGGATTAAATTATCATTATTGGGTGAAAAGAACTATGGTAATTTTTCCTCTCAAGAATTAGATAATGAGTTTAAAGACTTTGCTAAAAGGTTAAAACAAGTTTATTTAAAAAAAGAAAGACAAATTTTAATAGAAAAATTAAGACAAGCTGAATTAGTACAAGATAGTAAGCAACAGGATAATATCACTCATAAAATTAATTTAATTAATAAAGAATTAAATATATAATAGCGCATGCCCGCTAAGAAAAAAACTACTGTCCGTAAAAAAGTCAGTAAAAAACAATTGAATAAAAAAAAGAAAAACACTGTTAAAAGCAGTGCAAACAAACCTAAAAAGGTAAGTAAACCAGCTGTTAAAAAAACAGCGGTAAAAAAGAAAACTACTAAAAAGAAAGTAGTAAAAAAGAAAATTACTAAAAAGAAAGCGACTAAAAAAACAATTAGAAAAAAAGTTAAACGTAAGATTAGGGCTCCAAAGGCAAAGCTAGATATGTCTTTGGTGGAAATTTTAATAAAAAAAGGTCATTCTAGAGCCTTTATTACCGAAGATGAAATTTTACGTGTTTTTTCTGATTTAGAAGACTATATTATTTCCCTAGAACTATTTTTAGATGACTTAGATGATATGAGTATTCAAGTTATTGAAACAGAGGGTGGTATTTTGGGTTCTCAAGATAAGGATGAAAATTTGTTAGAAAAGTTTGGTATTACTGGTGATAGGAAAAGGGGAGATCTAACAGACATTTCTGCTGATTCTATTCAAATGTATTTAAGAGAAATAGGTAAGGTGCCATTATTAAAGCACGAGGAAGAAGTAATGTATGCTAAAAGAAAAGAAAAGGGTGATATAAATGCTAAGAAAAAATTAATAGAATCTAATTTACGTTTGGTTGTTAGTATTGCCAAGAAGTTTACTGGAAGATCTTTGTCATTACTAGACTTAATACAAGAAGGTAATATTGGATTATTTAGAGCTGTAGAAAAGTTTGACTATCGTAAGGGGTATAAGTTTTCAACTTATGCTACATGGTGGATTAGACAGGGTATTACAAGGGCTTTAGCTGATCAATCTAGAACTATTCGTATTCCTGTACATATGGTAGAAACAATTAATCGTTTTAATCAAGTTGAACGTCGTTTAGTACAAGAACTAGGTAGAGATCCTTTGCCAGAAGAAATTGCAGCTGAAATGGGAGAAGAAATAGATAAGATAAGAAATATAATGAAGATATCACAAGAAACCGTATCTTTAGAAGCTTCTGTTGGTGATGATGAAGAAGACAGTACTTTAGGTGATTTTATAGTAGATGATAAAAATATAACACCAGATAGAGTTGCCTCTTTAAAGTTATTAGCAGATCATGTAAGGGGTATAATTGGTGATTTAACACCAAGAGAACAGAAAATATTAGAAATGAGGTTTGGATTAACAGACGGTGTAGCACATACACTAGAAGAAGTTGGACAGGAGTTTGGTGTTACTAGAGAACGTATTCGTCAGATAGAAGCCAAGGCATTAGAGAGAATGAAGAAACATGAAGACATGAGAAGGTTAAGAGATTATTAATTATGTTTATAACTCCTCATACATCAGTAGCCTTATGGATAACGACTAGGGTAGCAGACCCTGTTACTGCTTTTTTCTTTGCATTATTATCTCATTTTGTTTTAGATATAATACCTCATGGTGATGAAGGGTTAGCATCTCATAAAGAAACAGAAAAAGAAAAACGTTTGTATTTAATGAAAACAGCTTCAATTGATATTGTACTAGCTATTTTATTAATGTATTTGTTTATAATAAAAAATCCATCTTTTAATAATTGGATTGTTTTCTCCGCTGTGTTTGGAGCTTGGTTACCAGACTTAGCTTGGATTTCGATTGATACTTTTAAAATTAAATCTTTAACTTGGTATGCTAGACTACATCATAGAATTCATGATTTAATAGGTTATCATTATTCCATAGTTTATGGAGTACCAATACAGATTATATTTACATTATTCGTTATAAAGATTACTTTTTAAATAATGATTAAATATAGTACAATAAGAAAATATCAGTCATTAATACTATGGTTGGTATTTTTTTTAATTTCGTTTTTATTTTTTTCTAAAACTTTAAATAATTTTTTTGTTTCAGATGATTTTCATTGGTTAGTTATTGCTAGAGACACAGAAATATCTTGGCGTATTTTTTTAACTAATTATGAAGGAAATACGTTTGGTGGATCATATAATCCGCTATTGGTTTTTATATTTAAATTTTTTTATAATTTTTTTGGTTTAAATTATTTTGTATATCATTTGTTTAGTATCTTATTGCACTCTTTAAATGCTTTCCTTGTTTTTTTATTGTCTAATCGTATTTTTTCTTTTGCTAAATTTTCTAATACTAAAATTTGGGCTTTTATTGCTGGTTTGTTATTCTTAATATGGCCTATTCAAGTAGAGGTTATTTCTTGGGTTGCTGCTTGGCCACATTTATGGGCAACCAGCTTTTATATTTTATCATTAATCAAATATATTGATTTTAAAAGTTCTAGAAAAAGAGCAAAGTTATTTTTATCAATATTATTTTTTATTATAGCTTTATTAATTAAAGAAATTGCTATTAGCTTACCGTTTGTTATACTTATGCTAGAAATTTATTTTATTTCTATTAATAATAGGAATAAATTATTAAGTACTTATTTTTATATATCAGGATATTTTTTAATTTTAGTTTTATTTTTTTGTATTCGTTTTTTCTCAACAGGACTTTTTTTTGGTTATTATGGTAGTCATATATTACAAATTTCTATTAATAAATGGTTGGGGAATTTAGCTGCTTATTTGGGAGATTTTTTTACTTTTAGTTTTATAAGATCGTTGATGTATAAAGCTATTTATCATTATTCTGAAATTATTATTATCATTTTATTACTTTCTTTAATTTTATATTTTTCAATTTCCTTGTTTAAGAAGAAATTTTTACAAGTTATTATTTTTTCTGTATTTCTATTTCTTTTAGCACCAATGTTGATTACTGATTTACATCATTTAACTTTTGCAGGAGAAAGATATATGTATTTACCATCTAGTTTATTTGTTATATGGATTTTACTTGTCTTGTATAATTTTCACTGGTTTAAAAAAAATAAATTCATTATTTTTATTTTATTTTTACTGTTAAGTAGTATAATTATTTGTTACAAAAATATAATTTGGAGAGAATCTAGTATGCTTAGTAAACAAATTGTGGATAGCTATTCATTATTAAAATTAGAAAATGATCAAAAACTTGTTTCTGTTAGTTTGCCAGATAATTTATTAGGAGGAGAAGTATTTCGTAATAATCTTCAGCAGGCCTTGGAATTATATTATCCAGATAATCATCCAGATATTTATCCGTTACCAGTATATACTCGATTGAATTTAGAAAATTATAATAAAAGTTTACTAAAATGGAAAAATGAAGAAAAAGGATGGTTGGGAGAGAGTAGGGATGGTGGGTATATTGTAACTGGTAAAACTTCTATCACTATTAATGACGTGTATTTTGAATTATGGGGATATAATTATCAGAACTTTACTTCTAATATTATTCGTTTGTACCCAAAAGATGAAGATACATTATTTTTAATTTTTGATAAAGGTCGATTAAAGCTATTAAAATAGTTGACTTTTTATATAAATATATATAATGTTTAGGTAGTTAGTTCATTGTAATTTTGAAAGGAGGATAGCTATGAGAGATCAACAGAAGAGCTATAGTATGCCTATTGCTATTGGGATAGTCCTTGGTGCTATGTTTATACTTTTTTTACTCTTTAAATTTGGAGTATTATAACAAAAAAACCCGTTGAAGATAATTCAGCGGGTTTATTTTTATTTATTACTAACTTTTCTTTCATTTTCTTTTAATTTTTGTTTACGTAATCTTACATTTTCTGGAGTTATTTCTAGATACTCATCTTCAGAGATTATTTCTAGGCCAATTTCAATATTTAAGATATTAGGAGGTGCTAAACTTATAGCTTCATCAGCTCCTGAACTACGCATATTACTTAATTGTTTTCCTTTTGTTGGGTTAACAGTCATGTCTAATCCTTTAGCTGTGTTACCAATTACCATGCCTTCATAAATTTCCATTCCAGGACCTATATATAAACTTCCTCGATTTTGTAAATTAAATAAAGAAAATCCTAATGCTTTTCCTGTAGCCATAGATATCATAGATCCAACATTTCTTTTTTGAATATCACCAACATGAGGTCTATATCCAATTGTCCTAGAACATAATATTCCCTCACCACGTGTGTCAACTGTAAACTCTCCGCGATACCCAAGTAATCCTCTAGTAGGCATTTCAAATATTAAATTCATTTGATTATTTTCATTTTTAATACTAGTGGTAATACCTTTTCTTTTACCTATTTTTTCTAGAACAATTCCAGAATTAGTTTCTGGTACATCTATTGTTACTTCTTCAAATGGTTCAAATTTTTTTCCTTCCTTTTCTTCTATAATAACTTTTGGTTGAGAAACTTGTAATTCAAAACCTTCTCTTCTCATTGTTTCTATTAATATAGCAGCATGTAATTCACCTCTACTATATACTTGAAAAACATCTCCAGAAAAATCTATTTTTAATCCTACGTTTATCTCTAATTCTTTTTCTAGTCTTTCTTTTATTTGTTTACTAGTAACATACTTGCCTTCTTTTCCAGCAAAAGGAGAATTATTAACTAAAAAATCTAAAGATATAGTTGGTTCATCTACAGTTATAGCTGGAAGTGGTTTTTGATCTTCCGAAACACATATTGTTTCTCCAATATCAATATTAGGAAATCCAGATATCATTACAATATCTCCGGCTACAGCTTCATCTACTTCTTTTCTATTTAGTCCATGAAAAGTAAATATTTTTGTAACCTTACCTTTTTCATTTTCACCGTTTAATTTTTTTAGAATTAAGTTACCTTTAATATTTAATGTACCTTCATATATTCTTCCAATCGCTAAACGACCCAAGAAGTCATCGTATGCAAGATTAAATGCTTGAAAACGTAGAGGGGCCTCCGTATTAGATTTAGCTACAGGTACTTTTTCTATTATCATATCTAATAATGGATTAATATTATCTGATTCATCTGTTAAATATTTTTTAGCTATACCATTTTTACCAATAGTATATATAGTTGTAAAATCTAATTGTTCTTCAGATGCGCCTAGCTCTATAAATAAATCAAAAACTTGCTCATGTGTTAGATTTGGATTGGCTGCAGGTTTATCAATTTTATTAATTACAACAATAGGTTTTAATCCTAGTTCAAGAGATTTTTTTAAAACAAATCTAGTTTGAGGCATTGGTCCTTCTTGAGCATCAACTATTAATAATACACTATCAATTGATCTTAATACTCGTTCTACCTCTGATCCAAAGTCAGCATGTCCTGGTGTATCTATAATATTAATTCTTGTATCCTTGTAGAATACGGATGCATTTTTAGAATAAATAGTAATACCACGCTCTTTTTCTAAAGCGTTTGAATCCATACTTATACTTTCATCTGATAGTGCTCCTGTTTGTTTTAATACTGCATCTGTTAAAGCAGTTTTACCATGATCAACGTGTGCAATAATAGCTATGTTTCTAATTTCCATAATGCATATAATACTAAAAATATTACATTATGTCAATGTTTGATGGTATTAAAAAAACTACTCAATGAGTAGCTTTTTTTATTTGTAAGTTATTTCTTCTTAGTAGCTTTCTTTTTAACTACTTTCTTCTTAGTAGCTTTCTTTTTAACTACTTTCTTCTTCGCAGTTTTCTTAGCTGGAGCTTTTTTTTCAACTATTTTAGTTTCATCTTTCTTTTCTTTTGTTGTACTTTGAGGATTTAATACTTCTATAAGTTGATCAAGTTTGTAGTTTAATGTTTTAATACCTTTTAAAATATCTTTATGATTTTCAGTGTCTTTTTTTTCAAAACGAGGACCTCTATCTCTTCCACCACCACGTCTATCATTTGATCTATTACCTCCGCCTTTTTGTTCAAAGCAGCTACTGCAATATATTGGTTTAGTGTTAGTAGGCTTAAAAGGTACTTGGCAGTCTTGTTGACAAGCATCACAAACAGCGCTATGCATTGTTACTTCTCTGTCTCTGTTGAACCCACCACCTCTGTTAAATCCACCACGTCTATCATTTTGTCTTCCACCTCTGTCACCTCTGTGTCTGTTAAAATTGTTCATAATTTATTTTTTTTATTAATTAATAACTATATTTATAACACTTTTAGTAAAAAAAAGCAATAGTGTGGTATAATACACGTATTAAAATAATTTATGAAAAAACAAATCCAAAGAATAACTACTAAAGGTATCTTTCATTATAATGATAAAATACTTTTTGTTCAGGACAAAAAGGGTAAATGGGAACTACCAGGTGGACGTATAGAATTCAATGAAACTCCACATAAAGCTTTAAAAAGAGAATGTGAAGAAGAATTAGGTTGGAAAGACATTAATATTGGTAATATTATATATTCATGGTCTTTTAATTCAAATACAGAAAAAGTTGATAAACATTTTATAGTACTTGTTTATGAATGTTTTAGTGATAGAAGGGAAATAGATTTAGAAAAGTTAAATAGTGAACAAATAGATTATATATGGGTTAAACCCAGTGAGCTTAATAAATTAAATGTAAGGAAAGGGTATAGGGAATCTATTGATAAGTATCTTCATAGTAGAAAGTAATTTAGTAGCAGGAAAAATATTTATTAAATGTTTCTTATGGTCTTTGATTTGATGTGTTTAGAAAATTTTCTTTCTTAATATTTTTTTTAATATTTTGGAATTCTTTTCTTACTGTTTTTATTCTGTCTATACTAGTAGTCCAACATTTTCTCTCTTTATTTCTTTTTATCATTTCTTTTTGAGATGGGAATAAAATTTTTATCTCTAAATTATTGTTAAATTCTTTTTTACATTTTTTAAAGAATTCTAGGTATTGTCCAAAAATAATATAATCTATTACAATATTATTATCATTTAGAAATATTTTTTTTGCTTCTTTAATAATCTTGTTATGAGTTTTGTTTAATTTTTTAGAATTTTTTGAAAGCTATTGTTCACCGTTTGGGAAAAATTCTGAATCTAATTTATCACCACCTATTAAAATAAAATTACACTTCTATATTAAAAGTTTAGCTATGGTTGTTTTGCCAGATCCTCCTGGTCTAGTTAAAATCAATACTTTTTTAACATATATTAAATTATTTCATTTTATGGTATTAAAGTCAAAATAAAAATCACCTTGTAGAAGGTGTTTTTAGTTTGGCTCCGGAGGTCGGACTCGAACCGACGACCAATTGATTAACAGTCAACTGCTCTACCACTGAGCTACTCCGGAATGGTTTATGGTAGCAGAGGTGGGAATTGAACCCACGACCTCAGGCTTATGAGTCCTGCGCTCTAACCAACTG
>CAYMZA010000008.1:0-18788 GCA_964394835.1 uncultured Gammaproteobacteria bacterium | reverse complement strand
TCAGTGTAGTGCTCTAACCAGCTGAGCTACATGCCCTAAATTAAGATACGATAAAAAGATAATACCAAAAAATAAAGGATTTGGCAAGACCTAAAACACAAAACCCTGCTAAAAAGCAGGGTATGTTTCAACAACTTGAAAGTGAAAGCTTTTAGTATTCAGTTAATAAATTAACTGTCGACTATTGAAAGTAATAAAGTGAGACTTACATTACTTTCTGTACTCCTTAGAAAGGAGGTGATCCATCCACAGCTTCCGCTACGGATGCCTTGTTACGACTTCACCCCTATCACCGATCTTACCTTCGTCCAACTAATGTCAGCCTTCGGGTATTACCGACTCTCTTGGTGTGACGGGCGGTGTGTACAAAGCCCGAGAACGTATTCAACGCTGCGTAGCTGATCAGCGTTTACTAGCGATTCCAACTTCATGAAGTCGAGTTGCAGACTTCAATCCGAACTGAGACCAGTTTTGGTGGGATTAGCTTCATCTCGCGATTTTGCGACCCATTGTACTGGCCATTGTAGCACGTGTGTTGCCCAAGGCGTAAAAGCCATGCTGATTTGACGTCATCCTCACCTTCCTCCCCGTTAAACCGGGGCAGTCTCCTATGATCATTTAACATAGGATAAGGGTTGCGCTCGTTAAGGGACTTAACCCAACATCTCACGACACGAGCTGACGACAACCATGCAGCACCTGTATAGCACTCTCGAAGAAGCTCTAGTTTCCTAGAGTTTGCAGCTATATGTCAAGCCTTGGTAAGGTTCCTCGCTTATTGTCGAATTAAACCACATGCTCCACCGCTTGTGCGGGCTCCCGTCAATTCCTTTGAGTTTTAGCCTTGCGGCCGTACTTCCCAGGCGGGGTACTTAAGGCGTTAGCTTAGTTAAACAACACTGAAAGGGTCGATACTTCCAATGCTTAGTACCCATCGTTTACGGCGTGGACTACTGGGGTATCTAATCCCATTCGCTACCCACGCTTTCGTCCCTGAACGTCAGATCTGTCCTAGCAAGCTGCCTTCGCTTTTGGTGTTCCTACCGATATCAACGCATTTAACTACTACACCGGCAATTCCGCTTGCCTCTTCCAGTCTCTAGTCTAGAAGTATTTTTAACAGTCTTGAAGTTAAGCCTCAAGATTTAACTAAAAACTTTCTAAACCGTCTGCGGACGCTTTACGCCCAATAAATCCGGGTAACGCTCGCCACCTTCGTATTACCGCTGCTGCTGGCACGAAGTTAGCAGTGACTTATTCATCAAGTACCGTCACAAATTCGTCCTTGATAAAAGACCTTTACACTCCGAAGAGCTTCATCGATCACGCGGCATTGCTCCTTCAGGCTTTCGCCCATTGAGGAAGATTCTTGACTGCAGCCTCCCGTAGGAGTCTGGGCAGTTCTCAGTCCCAGTGAGACGGATCATGCTCTCACACCCGCTACCCGTCGTAGCCTTGGTAAGCCGTTACCTTACCAACAAGCTGATGGGCCATAGGCTCCTCTCTATCCGAAAAAACTTTACATAAAAAAACTTATGTTTTCATATGACCATTAGGTATTATTCCGAATTTCTTCGGGTTATCCCTAAGATAGAGGTAGATTACCAATGTGTTACTCTCCCGTTTGCCATGCTCTGCAAGCAGAGCATTCGACTTGCATGCCTTAAACATGCCGCCAGCGTTCACCCTGAGCCAGGATCAAACTCTCAAATAAAATTGAAATTTTGAATATAAAATTGACTAAAAGCTTTACACTTTCAAATTGTGGAAAATGTACAAATTGTTAAATAACCTTTTCCTTAAATAAACTTAAGAAAAAACAGCAATGCCTATATTATAGACACTTCTGTCTTGTCTCAAATGCAACTCCAATTTTTAATTTGCTACGCCTTTTTTTATTTATTTAATAATACCACACTATATTAAAGGAAAATAATAAAATTGTCAAGTGTTTTATATGTTATAACACACTATTATTTTGACAAATAAAACATTATATGAGTATACTATATAATATAAGTACATTAAAACCTAAACAAGGAGGAAAATCCATGAAACATCGGAAACCAAACTATTCTTACTACAATCTCCACAAGCACATTATTCTCATTATTCTTTTATTTTCATTATTGTTAATAAGTTCTGCATTTTCAAACGACAACCAAGAACAAACAAATGAAGCAGCCCAAGACACTATAATTATTATAAACACAAATTATGAAACTGAATTAGACAGACACCCGTTACTTGCAAAATTTTTTGACTGTTCAACAACTTGTTATGCCCCAAACTTTTACCCATGCTCATCGGAGTATGAAGAAAATATGTTTATAACCGAAACGGAATTAAAAAAAGAACTGAGAGAAGATTTTCAATTCTTTGTTAGAAACACTGATTATGGTATGGTCTTTGTAGGAATAAGGTATGAATTCTAAGTAACACCCAACACTCCCATTGTTTTATTATATAATAAATTAGTGGGAGTTTTAATTTTGTTTAATACTTTTTCCAATTAGTATTTTTAACTCTCCATTTTTTAATTTCTTTATGATGACCGGACAATAATATTTTGGGAACTTTAAGTTTTTTAAATACTTCTGGTCTAGTATACTGAGGATATTCAATATTAACTTTTTCATTATCAAACTGTGAAAAAGATTCTTCTTCCAAAGATTCTTGTTTACCTAAAACACCAGGCACTAAACGAGACACACTATCTATTATACAAGCAGCAGGCAATTCACCACCTGTTAAAATAAAATTACCTAGAGATATTTTTTCATCTATATAATTATCTATTCTAACATCAATAGCTTCATAATGCCCCGCTATTAATATTATTCTTTTATATTTAGATAATTCTTTAACTTTTTTCTGATCATAGGTTTCACCTCTAGGGCTTAAAAGAATAACCCTTGTGCTCTTACTTTTACGAGGATATATTTTTTTTAAAGCTCTATAAACAACATCTATTTTCATAACCATGCCAGGGCCACCACCATATGGAGTATCGTCTACTGTTTTATGTTTATCTAAAGCAGACTCACGAATATCATGAGTATACACTTTAATCTTTTTTTCTTCCCTAGCCCTTTTTATAATAGAAGAGTTTAAATAACTATCTAGTGAGTTAGGAAATATTGATAATAAATCAAATTTCATAAATATATTTTATCACATAATAAACAAAAAGTCCTCCATTTAAAGTAGAGGACCTTTTGATAAATGTAATATGAACAAAATTATAATTTTAAATCATCTACATCAGCTTCTGGTTTACTTTCAGCTACAGGTGCATCACCTTTTTCTGGTTCGTAAACTTTCAAATTAACATAAGAATTATTCTTGTTGCCAATTATACGTAAAAGTGTACGTAATGCTCTAGCAGTTTGACCTTGTTTACCAATAATTTTACCCATTTCTTCTGGGTTAACCTTTAAGGTCAATAGAACGCCTCTTTCGTCAATTTCTCTTTCGATAACTACGTCTTCTGGTTTTTCAACCAACTCTTTAACAATAGTTTCTAAAAATTCTTTGTCTTGCATTTCTTTTTTGGTTAATAATTTTGTATATTATCCCACATAGGATAACTTAAAATATTATATAATAATAAATAATTACAGTCAAATAATTATTTGTCTTCTTTCGTTTCTTCTACGACTTCTTCTTTAACATTATCTTCTTTAATCTCTTTCTTTTCTTCTGGCTTTTCTTCTTTTTTATCATCCTTAGATGGTTCTTCTTTCTTTTCTGTAGTATCTTCCTTCTTTTCTTCTGGCTTTTCCTTCTTATTTAGTTTCTCCTGTCTTTTCTTGCTAATACTAACAGCTTTAGTTTTTTCAACATCTTTTAAGATGCCCTGTTTTATAAGTAAATTATTAACAGAAGAAGACATTTGTGCTCCTTTTTCTAGCCAATGGTTAATACGATCTTCTTTCAAGGTAACTTCTTTAGTTTTAGGGTTATATGTTCCTAGATTTTCTAAATAATCACCAAATGTATCTTTGGTTTTTTCAGAAATAACCACTCTGTATAGTGGTTGCTTTTTCCTACCTATTCTAGCTAGTCTAATAGTTAACATTTTAATTTAATTAATTCTTTTAGATGACGCACTCAATATTAATATATTTAAGTTAAATTGTCAATATGTGTGGAATATAAAATCCCGTTAGATAAATAACGGGATATATTATTATTTGTAATAAGATAGTATTTCTTCCACTTCTACACCGTCAATAATGACAATATTCGCAATATCTATATATTTTTTATCCTTATCATTAATACAAACTACTTTATCAGTAGCAAATAATATAGTTTCAACATTGATAATTAATCCGTCACACATCTCAAAACAAGAAATGCTAGCATAATGATCAATCAGAAATTTTTTTAAACTACGTATGTTTGTTTTATTCATTTTCTTTCCTCCTTATTAGGGTTGAGTCGTGTAAAGTTATTGGAAAGAACACCTTTTTATACCATACAAAGAAAAAGGATGTTTGTAAAGTATGGCTGGACTAAAAATATACAAATATGATAATATATTTAATACTATTACTAATTAAATAAATAAATGGAAAAAGAATTAAAAATTGGTTTTATAGGGCAAGGCTTTATTGGCAAAAATTATGCTGACGATATTGAAGAAAGAGGATATAACATTGTAAGGTATGATATTGAAAAGTATAAAGATAATAAAGAAAAAATTAAAACTTGTGATATTGTATTTATAGCAGTTCCTACTCCAACAACCCCTAAAGGATTTAACTATAATATTGTAAAAGATGTTTTATCTTTAATAGGTGAAAATAAGATAGCTGTTATTAAGTCTACTATAAAAATAGGTACTACTAAAAAACTACAAAAACAATACCCAAATATATTTGTAATGCATTCTCCTGAATTTTTAACAGAAAAAACTGCTGCTCATGATGCTCGTAACCCACAAAGAAATATTATAGGCATTTTAGATTTAAAAAATAAAAAACTATACAAAAAAGGAGAATTAATATTAAGTATTCTCCCTAAATCTCCTTATAGTAAAATTATACCCGCTGAAGAGGCTGAACTAATTAAATATGGTAATAATTCTTTTCTTTATTTTAAGTTAATATTTTTTAACATTATATATGATTTAAGTAAAAAACATAACTTAAATTACAAAAACATTAGGGACGCAATTATTGCTGACCCAAGAATAGGCAAAAGTCATACTGGCATAGAAGACTCTGGTGGTAGGGGAGCTGGTGGCAATTGTTTTATAAAAGATTTTGAAACTTTTATAGAAATGCTTCGTGACTCAAATTTAGAAGAACAAGATAAATTATGCCAAAAAGTAAGAAATTTTAATCTTAAACTATTAAAAGGCTCTGGTAAAAACCAAGATATTATTAATAGTGTGTATAATCAATAAACCAAATATAAAAGCTCCTTCTTTATAGAAGGAGCCCTATTTTTTAACTTAGAAGTAATTCTTTTATGTCTTCTAGTTTAATCCAACGAATAATACCAGAATGATCTGCTAACTTAAAAACCTTTCTACCAACATTGTAATGAAATATTTCTACTGGTTTAATAATTTCATCATTATGTAAAACAATACCATCTAATTCATCTGACCCAACTATAATATCAATAGCTTTTCTTTGCTCTATGTTTATGATAGAGCTTTTTTCTTCGTCTGGTCTTGACATCTGATCCTCCTTTGTCAAGAATTAACAATAATCTTATTAAAGAACCGTATAATACTACGCGGCTATTTCATCAGCTTTATCAAAATTCATTGATAATAACCTAGAAACACCGCTACTATCCATTGTAACACCGTATATAATCTTAGCTTTATGCATTGTAGCCCTATTATGTGTAATTGTTATAAACTGTGTTTTTTTTGATAAAGCATCTAATATTTCACCAAATCTTATAGAATTAGCCTCGTCTAATGCTGCGTCAACCTCATCTAAAACAACAAAAGGTGATGGATTATTAGCAATAATAGCACAAATTAAAGCAATTGATGTAAGTGCTTTTTCCCCTCCAGAAAGCATATTAATACTAGATAATCTTTTACCAGGGGGCACTGCCTTAATGTCTATACCATAACTTTTAATAATGCTTTCATTTTCTTCATCATCTTCATCATCTTTTTTTGTTTTAGTAATGTTCAATATTAATTCTGCTTTACCACCGTTAAATAATTTTTTAAAATACTCATTAAATAATTTATTAATATTCTTAAAAGAAGTATCAAATGTCTTAGATATTGCATCATCTAAGCCTTTTATAACCCTACTTAAGTGTTTAATAGCTTTTTCTAAGTCTTCTGTTTGTTCTTTCAAGAAAGTGTAACGATCATTAACTTCGTTATACTCTTCTACAACAGATGCGTCAATACTTCCTATAACAACTAGTTGTTTTTTTAAGTTATCAATCTTGTTGTCTACACCGTCTAGTGAAAAATTATCACTTTCTTGTATTTTTAAACTTGGTATTTCTTTTATTATTTCTTGTTTAAGGTCTTCTTCTTTTGTTTCTATTCTAGCTAATTCTACTTTAACATCGTTTAACTCGTTATTCTTAATGTTAAACTCTGTTTGAGTTCTAGAAAGATCTTTTTGCATTTTAACTAAATACATTCTTTCTTCTTCTAAAGATTTATTAAAATCTTCTATCTTATCTTTAATATCATCTATATCTTTCTTTTTATTAGAGATGTTCTTATTAATATCATTTAATTGTTCGTTTACAATAGCAGAAGAAACATCATCTATGTCTTTATTTTCTTTTTTTAATTTTATTAATTCATTATTATCATTTTTTAATTCTATTTCTATTCTAGAAATATCATTATTTAGCAATGCAATATTGGTTTTGACTTCATTGATTTTTATAATGAGGTTATCTTTAACTTTTAGTAGTTTATTAAAGTCTTCTTGCCAAGAATCATCGCCCTTAATACTGTTCTGTAATTTTTCTTTTAATATCTTAATGGCTTTAGTTATTTTAGAAGTGCCCTCCTTTAAAGAAGGTACGTTATCTAAACTATTTAGTGCGTGTAAACTATTTTCAATAACTATTTGATTTTTAAGAATATCATTTAACTCTTTAATAATTGCTTCTTGTTTAATATCGCTTGATGGTTGTGTCAAATTATTTTCTAGCTTATTAAAATCTTTAACAATAGCTTCTTTTTTAATATCTAGTTCTTCTTTTTCTTTCTTATCTACATTATATTTACCTTTCTTTTCTTCTAATAGTAATTTATTAGAATCTATGCCCCTTATAAGTGTGTCTATCCTATTCTTTAACCAAACAGTATCAACCCTACCCTTGGAAAGTAACCCTAATTCTTGTTTACCGTCTAAAACAGTTTTTTCTTTTAATAAATTATTTAATTCGTCTTGAGATTTGTTTAATTTGTTTTGTAAATCACTAAATCTATCTTGACGAGTTGATTTATTTTCTTCTTGGTCTAATTTAGTTTGTGTTTCTATTAATTCTTGATTTAATAAAGATGTTTCTTCTTGAAGTTTATCAAACTCTTTTCTTTGTTTTTTTAAATCTTTGTTTATATTATTACTTAAAAAACTATAGTACTTAGTTTGTATTTCTTTTAATTCTTTTTCAACCTTTTCTCCTTTTTCTCTTTTTTTAACTTGTCTAGTTAAACTTCTTAATCTTGGTTCAAGTTCAATTAATATCTGCCCTGTTTGTTCTAAATTTTTCTTAGAATTATTTAATTTATTAACTGCTTGGTCTTTTTTAATTTGAAACTGTTTTACTCCAGTAGCTTCATCAAAAAATTCTTTACGATCAGAAGGGCTAGCAATTAAAATTCCTTCTATCATTCCTTGACCAATAACACTATAGCTTTTTTGGCCAAAATTAGCTTTAGCTAATAATAATTGTATATCAAACAATCTAACCTTATTATTATTAATTAAATACTCGCTATCTCCTTTTCTGTCTATTTTACGAGTTATTATAATTTGATCATATTTAATATCAACAACTTTATCTTTATTGTTTAAATATAAATCTACTTGAGCAAACCCTAGCCTTCCTTTTTTATTAGACCCAGCAAAAATAACATCTTCTGACTTTTTACTACGTAAAGTTTTACTGCTTTGCTCTCCTAAAACCCAACGAACAGCATCTGCGATGTTTGATTTACCAGAACCATTAGGTCCTACCACAGCTGTTAATTCCTTATTAAAAACAAGCTCTGTATGTTTAGCAAATGATTTAAATCCTTGAATTTCTAATTTTTCTAAATACATAAATAAAAAAATAATGCCTTAAAGACACTATTATTTTACCATATATTTCAAGTTAAATAAACTCTATGACCAGCCCTTCTTTTTTATACCTTCTCCAGCTGCTGAAATTTGAGCTTCTTGCTTACTATATCCTTCTCCTTTAGCTATTAATTTTTTATCTATATAAACACCAACAACAAACTTTTTATTATGGTCTGGCCCAGATTCTGATAAAACACGATAGTATGGAGTAATTCCTAATACTTCTTGCGCTTTTTCTTGAAACATACTTTTAGAATCAATATATTCTTTGTTTTTTATAATGTCATCTAGTTCTTTAATTAAGCTACTTGTTACAAACTTTCTAGCTGGTTCATATCCTTGGTCAAGATAAATAGCACCTATAATAGCTTCATAAGCATTAGCTAAAATATAGTTCCTTGCTTTTTTATTGGTATCTTGTGATTCACCGCGACTTAAGTGTAAAAAATCATAAATACCAATCTCTTCTGATCTAGCAGCTAATTGTGCAGAATTAACCAAGCTAGATCTCCAGTTAGTTAAAACACCCTCAGCTTCAGAATAATTATCAAAAAGGTAATCAGTAACAATGAGTTCTAAAACTGCGTCTCCTAAAAATTCTAGCCGTTCATTGTGGTCTAAAATAAAGTCTTTATGTTCATTTAAGTATGAACGATGAACTAATGCTGTTTTTAATAATTTAGAATCTTTAAAAACAACGCCTAATTTTTCTTGTAATATTTTTAAATCTTTTTTCATTATTATTCTATGCCTAATTTTTCTAAACCATTACTAAAAATTTCTTCAGCATTCTTATACCCCAAGGTTTTTAAAACATCCTTCTTAGTATACCATTTAACATCTTTTAACTCTTTTGTATCTGGTATTTTAATATCCTTGCTTTTAGTTTCTACTAAAAAATATTTTATTAACTTTCTAAATGGTTTTTCTTTTGGCTTGTGTACTTTTACTTGTGTTTCTCCTATGTAATCAATAATTTTTAATTTTTTTAACCCTGTTTCTTCCTTTAGTTCTCTTAGCGCTGTTTCTTCTAACTCTTCACCTTCCTCAACATGACCTTTTGGAAATGTCCATTTATCATACGCATCTAAAACTAAAACAAAATAATACCCATCATCTTCTTTTCTATATATCAACCCACCTGAAGATATTTCCTTTACTCCCTGGCTAGACAATGTTTGTTTTTCACCTTTTTTCATCATTTCTTTGTATACGCTTCCTAAAACACCATTAACAAATTTACCACTAGCATCACCACCAAACGCTTTTGCTAGTTCAATGGCTTCGTTAATGGCTACTTTAGGTGGTATGTCTAAAGAAAGCTTTAATTCATATACTCCAATACGTAAAACATTACGATCAGTAGCAATAATTTGGTCTAATGGCCATTCTGGAGCAAATTTAACTATTAATTTATCTATTTTTTTAATATTCTTTACAACAGATTCTGCTAAATCTAAAGAAAAATTTTCATCTTCAAAATTAGGAGCAAATTCTTTTTTATTCCTTTTTATAGCTTTCTTAATATTAATCTTACCTTTGGTAAAATCCCATTCAAATAAGCTTTGTAGTGCAATCGTTCTAGATAGGTGTCTATTGGCCATTATTTTATTTTATTTTCTTCTCACCTTTAAAATACCCACATGATGCACATGCTCTGTGTGGTAAAATAGCCTTACTACAATTAGAGCATTTAATTAATTGCTGCTTCTTCAAAGCAAAATGTGAAGCTCTTTTTTTAACAGATGATTTTGTTCTTCTCTTTTTTGGTACACTCATATAATAATTATTTTAATAATACGTTTCAATATACTAACTAAAAAAACAACAATGGTCAAGAAATACATTATTATTATATCATAATACATACCTATTGACAAAGTCGTTTTCTTGTGCTATTATACTTTATTAATGTATTTTTACAGTCAACTGTGTCCACGACAAGCATGGGGATCATTTTTTAGGTTTAATTCGGCTCAGGCTAAATTCAACCAAGAAATGATTTTCTTGGGCACAGTTGATTGTACGAATGCTCTTACAGGCACCATATTGTATGGTGTCTGTTTTATTCTGTACCATCTTCTGTAGATGTAGAGTTGTCCATTTCTTCTTCTGTAACGCCTAACAGGCAAACTTCTTGCCAAGGTATATAGTGGCTATAGAAAATAGTTTCTATTTTTTCTTTATTAAGTGGCTTAACTGTATATGTAAACTTAGCATCAGCACCCTTGTGTGCTCTTTCTGTACATTTTTCCTTTCCTGGTGCTAGATCAAGTGTTTTTATTATTTTCTTTTCTGGAGGTGATACTATATTATATATAATTGGTTGTGTAGTGCTAGCTACCCTACCATCTTTTGTACCCCAAAAATCAAAATATAAATCTGTACCATGTATTCTTGTTTGTAAAAGAATGTGTTGTTCTGTATCATTCAAAAATTTAAAATCAGGCCAAGGATTATATATGGTAGCATCTGTACCAGCTGGTTCATAGTATGAAACACGATATGAGTGATTACGTCTTTCTGTTATTTTAAGTCCACTACTTAATGCACCTCTAAATACTGTGGTACCTATTTGGCACAATCCTCCACCAAATTCAGGAACAGTTTCGTCTCCTTTAATAACTAATTCTTCTCTATACCCATGCTCACCATCAATTTCACCCAATGCTTGAACAAGAGAAAATTCTTCTCCTGGTTTTATTAAAACACCATTTAAGGAATTAGCGCCTACGTTAATATTATGCACTCTATTAACTGGGCTACCAGAAAAATCAGAATAACCAATTCCTATAATCTCATTTATTCCTAAATCATTAACATCATTATTTGTAATTTTAGGATAAACAATATCAACTACTAATTCTAAAGATAGTTCTGTTGAATTTAATATTAAGTCTTCTAAATTATTAATTGTCTTTTGTGTGTTTACAGTTAAACCATTGCGATTACTTAGAAACTCAGCAACCCTACCATCAACAAGTTTAAATTTAGCATCTCTAACCTCTGTTTCAATATTATCTTTAATATTATTATCTATTAAATAATTTTCAAACGATTCTTCGTTTATACCTAAATAAAGGTTATTATTTTCTCTTGCTTTTATAGTTAGCCATTTGCGCCAAGATTGAGAATTTATTAACCATTCTTTTTTATCAAGAAATAATAACAAACCTCCTTTATTTGCTGTTTCTAAAATGATATCTTTCATCTCTGTTATAATAGCTTTTGTTACCAAAGGACCATCTTCTTTCACAACTAAGTTTATATCTTTGTTTAACAACCATTTTATTTGATCTTCTGTTTTTTCTATTGCTTTACTATAATTAAAAGTTCTACCTATTTTTTCCTCTGTTATACTTAAATCATTATTTAAAAATGTAAACTTTGCTTCTTCTTTTTCTTGTAGTAATCCCAAAAAACTATCTTCTAAAATTTCTAAGTGTTGTTTTTTGTCCCAAGAATATAGTAATGGATAACTGTTTCCTTTTATTAAAGTTTTAATTTTAGATAATATACTGTTATTATTTTGTGATAGTTTTATCAGATTTAAGCTTTTTTCTGTGTCCCATATAATAAGTGGATAAGAGGTGTCAATAGACTCTATAGATGAAACATTTGGATATATAATTACTGTTTTTAACTCACTTGTGTATGCAAATCCTTTGTTATTAATAAAATCAATTTGTTTTTCTATCTTATCTCTAGCTTCTCCAATTGTTAAATTACTAATATCAATACTACTTATTTTAGTACCGTTTAGAAAAATATTATTGTATTTTGTTTTTATAATATAGTCTGTTAAGAAAAAGAGTGCTATTGTAATAAAAAAAACAATGGCTATAAACAAAAACCATTTTAAAAATAAGTGTTCACTTTCTTTTTTAAAGAGACTTTTTATATTAACCATCATCTTCATTGTCTAAAAGCTTATTAAGCAACTTCTTTTGATCGCTTTGCGGTATAAACGGACTATTGTCTATATTCAAATATATTTTTTTGCCACAGTCTAATGATTCTTCTATTAAAAAACTTGGTACTACTATTTCTTCTCCTGCTTCTGTTTTTAAAAAAATAACATTCTCTTCTTTACGATCAAAATATAATTCTAAATTCTTAATAGCCATACAATTTAATTATTATCTTCAACCTTTATATCAATATCTTTTTTCTTTGCTTTGGGTAATTTAATTGTTAACACACCGTTACGGATATTAGCACCTATCTTGTCACTTTGTATTTCTACTGGAAGAATAATAGATCGAGAAAAACCACCCCAATAACATTCTTGATAAAAATAATCCCCATCACTAATAGTTTTATCTTTAGATCTTTTCCCCCTAATAGTAATCATATCGTTTTCAAAGGAAATATCTATATTCTCTGGTTCTACTCCTGCAATTGTTGATTTAATAATAACATTATCTTTATCTTGATATACATCTACTGATAGCTGGCCCTCCTCTAGGTCTTCCTCTAAGTCTAGTTCTTCGTCTTCCCAACTAGAAATTTCTACTATTTGTTCTTCCTCTTTTTTTGTTTCTTTTTTCTTTTTTGGCATATTTTTTATTTTAAACTTATCTATATTATATGATTTATATACAATTTTGTAAAGAAAAAACCACCAATGGTGGCCGTACCTGGATTTGAACCAGGGACCTCTACGATGTCAACGTAGCGCTCTAACCAACTGAGCTATACGACCTTTTATTTATTAGATTCTATAACAACCTGAACATCTAAAACTTCCTTAATTAACTCCGCTACTTTGTTTGGTAAATATGAAACTTTATCTAAGAAATATAAAGCTCCTTTTTCAATTGCTTTTTCTTTGTTTTTATCATCATCAAGATTTGTTAAAAAAATAACTGGTATTTTTTCTACTACATTATCTTTTCTTAGCTTATCTAATAATTCAAAGCCATCTAAGTCTGGCATTAAAATATCTAATAAAATTAAGTCTGGATTTTGTAAAGGAATATCCTCTAATGCTTTTTTACTGCTTTTGTAAGTAATAACTTCATACCCTTCTTTTTCTAGTTTAGTAGAATACATCTTTAAGATAATTTCTTCATCGTCTACTATGCAAATTTTAAATTTTTTATCTTCCATATTTTATATTATTTATTTATGGTACCGGAGAGAGGACTCGAACCTCCACGCCCTAAGGCACTTGGTCCTAAACCAAGCGTGTCTACCAGTTTCACCACTCCGGCTAGTAATACTGCCCTATTTATACCTAAAAATATGAAAAAAGTCAATAATATAAAAAATAAAAAACCCACCGAAAAAACGATGGGTTATAATTATTTTAATGCGGCAATACCTTTAACATTGTGTAACACAAAATGCGTAATTACCTATAGAAAGACCTGCACCAAAAGTAGTAACAATAACTAAATCATTCTTTTTTATAGTATTATCCTGTATTTTAGAAGAAATAATAGACCCGGTGCTAGCACCGCTTGTATTACCGGTAAATTCAACATTGCGATGAAAAATACCCTTAAATTCTGGCCAATGCTTTTTTATTTTAGTATAAAAAAGATCTAATGTTTTGCCACTAGGTTGATGTGGCACCAAATGATTAATCTTAGTATAATCAATCCCAGCTTTTTCAACAGCTTCAACTACACTATTAACCACAACACGACCAACAAATTTATGAACACTATTGCCGTCTTGTGTAAAGCCCTTTTCCGTCTTTAAAATACGATTAATCTGACCATTAAATGGTAAAGAATGAAAATCGAAAAACAAAAAAGATTCTTTGTCTGATTTAGACAGTAAAAAAGCAAAGGCAGCATCACCAAACAAGTTACTACCCTTCCAATTGTCCCATGACGTTAATGTTGTGGCCTTTTCAGCACAAACAACTAACACTTTTTCACAAACACCGCTATGTATAAGATTCCAACCATTAAATATAGCTACACTGCCAACGGAACAAGCTTCAGTAACGTCCCACGCCATAGCATTAGACTCTTGACCTAAAAATAATTTAATATGATCAGCTAAACTTGGATAACCAGGACCAGTATTAGTACCAACTATTATAGCATCAATATCATTGGCTAAAACATTAGAATTATCCATACATTTTTTAGCAGCTACACAAGCTAAATCAACCGTGCTACCAAAGAAAAAAACACGCTCTTTAATAGAAGTTTGTAGCTCCCATTTTTCTACTATAGACAAATGGTCTTCTTTAGACCACGGTGGGTCAAAACCAAACAAACCCTTTCTTGCCTCATGTGACAGCATGTCTTTAATAAAAACATTTTGGTTAATACTTCTAAACCTTGTGTCATCACCTACCTCAGTATGACCATAGGCTATAATTTCACAATTTGTTATACTTTTATTTGAGTCTACCTTGTAAAACATCTAGTTGCCTCCTTTTGGCTCCTTTGTTAAAGAACGATGTCTTAATGATAGTTTACAAGCAGAGCAAGAAAAGTCAACGATTTTTATATAAAAAATACTTTCTTTTACTTTCTACAAACCTTTCTATTGCGTAACGCAATGTAGTTCTTGGTATTTTATTATAATTTTTTTCTAAAAATCCTTCTAGCTCTTTTTGGTCTATTTTACCAGTCTCTCTTAACATCCAACCTACTGCTTTATGAATTAAATCATGTTTATCTTTTAATAGTAGTTTGGCTATTTTAAAAGTATCTTTAATTTCTTTGTTTTTTATAAAAATAAGGGTTGATACTATAGCCACTCTTCTGCTCCATAAATGCTTGGATTTAGATAGTTGATATAACAACACTCTTTCTTTCGGTTTGTTTAACAAATAATCACCAATAATGTTTGGGCAAGAAGTATCAACTAAATCCCAATTATTTATATTCTTTAAATTCTTTATATAAAAATCAAAAATCTCCTTTTTTAAATTATTATTTCCTTTTTTATATTGACTAACCAAAATAACCAAAGCAACAAATCTATATGTATGAATTTTATCATTTAATAGTTCTTGTATTTCTACAAAGTTAAGATTTTCATACTTTTTGGCTATTTTCCTTAGTGTGGGGACCTTAATTCCTAAAAAAATAGACCCTTCCCCATACTCACCCTTGCCTGTTTTAAAAAATCTAGCTAACAATTTAGCTTGTTTATCATCTTTGTTGCTTTGTAGCTCTTTTTTTAATTCTTCTATCATTATATTAATAATATCATATGCTTAAAAAATTAAAAACTTACTTTTTTCTAATTTTCTGAAAAAATATAAAAATAATGGAAAAAATAATCAAACCTACTAATATCAATTTTATATTATCGTTTTTTTTATTTTCACTTACACTAACTGGTGTAGTTGATGCTTTATCTACATTCTCTACGTTTGTCGCAGCAGCTTTTACTATTTGCGGTATTAATATATCTTCTATGCTATTAACTATTAACTTATAACCACTACTTACTTCTTTTAAAATTCCCGAAACAATAATTTCGCTACCTTTCTCTATTTCTAAATCATCATAATCTTTAATTGCAATACGTAAAGACCAATCTTCTTCTTCGTCTTCAGATAAATAAATGCTTTTCTTTGTTTTTTTAGCCACAACACCCCTAAAAGCAACATAGTTACCTATATACTCTTCTTCTATATCTAACAAATCTATTACCACTGGCTCAATAACCTCAAGATTAGTACTAATAGTTAAAAAATCGTTTTTATCTTTTGTTTTTAACCGTGGTAAAGAACCGGTTCTAGATATGATCCCATTAATATTTAGAAAATCTCCTTTTTTAATAGGCGGAAAATCTTTTTTATGAGAATATACTTCAATAATTTCTGTATAATCAACACTAACACCATCATAGTCTGCTAAATATATGCTCCTGCTAGATGTAGCATGGTTATATAATGAAATGCCTTGAATTATTAAACCATCATTTTTATCAAAACCCTTAACATCTCTAATATTATGTATAGCCTCTTGTTCTTCTACAAGATAGTCTTGTTCTCCTGGCATAGGACTGCTATTAACAAACCACTCTTTATTAACACCGTCCCAAGCATAAGAATTTCCTTCACCAACCTTTTGATATTCAACACTTTGCCAAGTTTCGCCCAACGGTGTTAAAACCCTTACTTGGTCCTTGTTGTTATTCAAAGTAATTTTACTTTCCTCTCTAGGAATAACGGCAAATGCATTTGATTTTAAAATAAAAGATTCTTTAAAAATAAAAGGCTTACTTCCACCATCTTCATCATCTAACTGCCAACCCAATAAATCAATTTCTTTATCTGAACTATTATGTAGCTCAATCCATTCATTATCATCACTACCTTCTGGGTTGGGTAAAAACTCTGAAATTATTAAATCTTCTAAATTAAAGTCGATTGGTTTTATATCTTTTAACTCAATGTTTTCTGCTTGATCAAGAATTTCTAACACTACTGTTGTTTCGTGACTAGCACCATCTGTATCTGTAACAATTAATTTAACAAGGTAATTACCAGAAGATTGATATGAATGATTTTCAATCTCTTCATCGCCGCTAGTTTCATCACCAAAATCCCAAAAATATTCTAATTCTCCTTCTTCAGGATCAAACGATTCTTCTGCTGAAAAAATTATAGGTTTTTCTACTATAAATTCCTGAGAGTCTAAAAATATTTTTGCTTCTGGCTCTTGATTATCTAAAAAGATGTTGTCTTCTCCTGGTGTTAAAACACTTGTCCATTTAAAACTATTATTATCTGCTGCATAACTTTTATTTTCTAAAGCTTTATCAATATATTCTACTTGTTGTTGTAATTCTTCTTCTGGATTATATAACTTAACTATATCACCACCATTATTATTCAAAGAAATCTTAGTGGTTTCCTTACCTAAAACAAAATATTCTTGCGAAGACAAGGTTAAATCTATCCCGCTATCTTCTGTAAATGTAAAAATACGAGAAGAATTATCCTGCAATTTAAAACCTATTAAATCAATGTCTTTTAACCCTTTATTATATAACTCAATCCATTCATTATCATCACTACCTTCTGGATTAGGCAAAAATTCTGAAACTATTAAATCTGACCAATTATTATCTTGCTGATTATTAGATCCACCGCCCGAACCATTGTCTGAATTTTCTTCTTCTTCAAGTATAGTTTCAACTAAACAATGCCCTATGCTTTCTTTTTCACTATTTGATACCACTAAACTTACATTATAACTCCCTTGTTCTGTAAAAGAGTGTGTAGCTATACTAGTAGTTGCTGTTGTATCGTCCATAAAGTCCCACAAGAAGCTTAATTCTAGCCCCTGTGGGTCTGTAGAAGAAGAAGCGTCAAATACTCCCTCCTCGTTAATTAACAACTTAGAAGGGCATTCTAGTTGAATGTTTGGTGGTAAGATATCTGAACTACCATCATCATAACTATTAATTTTACCTGGGGTACCGCCTTGCACAAAACTTTCTTGCCAATTATTATTATCTTCTTGATTCAAAACAATTTTTTCCAAAGTATTACCATTACCATTAGCGCCTAAACCAGAATCATATTCAGCTGTGATAGGATAGGTGTCGCCACCGTCAAAACTTAATAATATAGTTGAGCTTGAATTTAATAAATTCATACTAGTATCAAACACTGTACTTGTAGAATTAGGGTAGTCTAGCATAAACTGTTCTGCATTGTCTGCTATTACAAAATACTCTTGTGAAGAAATAGTTGTTGTGCCTTGGTAAAGGTTTAAAACATGGTTAGAACCATCAAAAAATCTCCAGGCACTGCCACTAGATCCTGTTATAACATTAATGTCTTCTTGTCCTGAATTATATACCTCAACCCATTCATGGTTATTATCTGAACCTGAATAATCATACATAATCTCGGAAAACAAAAAATCTGTTTCTGCAGCATGTATTAAACTACACTTAATTAGTGCCGTAACTAAACAGCACAAAATAATAATCGCTTTTCTCATATTTTTAAATTACTAATATTGGGTAAGACCTGGAGATACAGGCAAACTCCAGATCTTCACCCAATACAATAATTACTTATCCTCTTCGGTATCAATTTCTTCAATATCAATTTCTTCCTTTGCTGTTTCGTTACCGCTAGGATCCTTTTTATTACTTCCTCCTAACATAATTAAATCAGACGCTACTATTTCTGTAGTATATTTTGTATTCTTTTCATCATCTTCCCAGCTCCTATTTTGTAAACGACCCTCTAAAAATACTTTGGATCCTTTTTTTAAATAAGTACTAATGATGTCTGCTAAACCTCCCCAAGCAACTACTTTATGAAAATCAACACGTTCTTTTTTTTCTTTACTCTTTACATCGCGCCAATTATAGTTTGTTGCTAAAGAAAATAAAGCAAGGCTTTGTCCAGACGGTAGTGTTCTAAGGTCTGGGTTATTGGCTAAATTGCCAATTAAACTAACTTTGTTTAAATCCATTTCGCTTTTCCTTTCTAACAATCTACTAAAGATTGTATTAATTATTAATTATATGTTGCATGCA
>CAYMZA010000007.1:0-19374 GCA_964394835.1 uncultured Gammaproteobacteria bacterium | reverse complement strand
AGTAAATGTTTTCTCATTTCTTTAAATCCTTTACTACCCTTATCTTCCCATAATAGATAAGCATGTTTAATTACCGTTTCTTTAACTTCTTCTATAGTTATATCTTCATATTTACCAGTTTTAATATATTCTTTTATTTGTTTAAATAGCCATGGTTTACCATATATTGATCTTGATAATGCTATACCATCAGCCTTAGTGTATTTTAAGTCTTTTACAACTGATTCTATAGTTTTAAAAGATCCGTTTATTAAAAAGACTCCTGTTTTAAATTTCTTTTTACATTTTTTTAATAGTTTTAAATCTACTGGACCAATAAAAGGGGTTTCATACGTTCTACCATGTATTATCATAGCTTTAATTGGAAAATCTTTTAATTCATCTATTAAATCTAAAGCAGTTATTCTACCTTGTTTAGAGTCTCCTTGTACTATGTTTATTTGAGCTCTACTTTTTACAGAAATAGGTATATCTACTGCTTCTATAGTATTAGCTACTATTTGTTTAACTGTATCCATATCTCTTAGTAAACAAATGCCCCCACCATGACCAGCTACTTTTCTAGCAGGACATCCGAAGTTTATATCAATACCAGTTATACCTGTTTTAGCTACTAGCTTAGCAGCTTTTGGATATAGTTCTGGTCTTTTACCAAATAATTGTACTACTACTGGTTGTTCCATAGCCTTGTATTCTATCATTTTCATTGTTTTTTCATTTTCATAATACAAAGCATCTGCAGAAACAAATTCAGTATGCACTACATCAGCACCCCACATTTTACATATTTGACGCCAAGCAGAATCAGTAATACCCGCCATTGGAGTAGTAGTAATTAAAGGTTTGTCTATTTTTTCCCAAAAGTTATTCATAATTTTTGAAATAAAATCCCACGTTATAGTGGGAATAGTATTGTATATCAGAAAAAAGTATATTTATCAAGTTAAAGCCAAGTTTTTTTACGAAAGTAAATCATGAATGATATCATTAAAATTAGCATTATAGATAGAATAGCATAGAAATCAAACCTATGACCTATAAATGGCATAAATTCAGCATTCATACCAAATATAGAAGCGATAAGGTTGGCTGGTATTAAAATAACAGAAATAACCGTTAGAATACGCATAATATCATTTAAACGGTATGATATTAAAGATTCATTAGCTTCTTGAAAAGCATTTATATTTTCTTTTTGTGTTTCTAAAATATCCCAGATATCTTTTGTTTTATCTAATATATTAATAAAATATATATTTGTTTTGCTATGCATAAAGAATTTAGTATGAGTATTCATTAATTTCTTTATAATATTCTTATGAGCCTGCATAATACGTCTAAAGTCTACTATATTTCTTTTAATGTATAATATTTCTTGAACTAATGCTTTTTCCTTACCATTAAATATTCTTTTTTCAATACTTTCAATATCCATACTTACATGGTCTAGCATAGGAAATGTATAATTTTGTAGTTTGTGTAATATTTCATAAAGAAGATAAACAGGATGAGATCCAAGCATATATGCTTCTTTACTATATGAGTTATTTTGTAGCTCATTAAAAAAGTTATCAATAATTGGTATTGTACCATCACTGATAGTAACTAAAAATTTAGAACCTATAAAAAAATCAATTTCTCCAGATTCTATTTCTTTTGTTTTATTATTATATACAGGAAAGGTTAGTATAAAGAAAATATAATGAGGATATTCACTTATTTGCGGTCTTTGAACTTTAACTAGACAATCTTCTAAATCTAAAGGATGAAAACCATATTCTTTTTTTAATTCTGCTATATTCTTAGTATTTGCTTTGCTAATATGAGTCCAGTGTATTTTTTTTGTTTTTATTTTTTTTATTTCCATATGTATATTATAATACTTTTTTTAATATCAAGCAAAGGGTTTTGGAAAAAAGTCATCTTTATGATATAATTAGTATACGGATAAATAATTATGAAGGATAAATCATATCGATCTAAAAGAGGATCAGGTAGTAAAAATATATCATGGTATAAGAAGTTTTTTGATTCTAATTTCTTTATTATTTTTATAATTATTCTTTTTCTTTTTTCCTTTATTAAAATATCTAAAGAATTGTTTATACGTCATGATATTAGTAGTGAGATTAATCAATTAACAGAAAAAAAAGAAAGTTTGGATGGTAGCGTAAAAGAAATGAATAATTTAATAGCATATCTAGAAACAGATTATTATATTGAAAAAGAAGCTAGGTTAAAATTAAATTTAGCAAAACCAGGAGAAAAACAAATTAATTTATTAAATTCAGAAGATGAAGAAATTATTCATCAAGATGAATCATCAAATATATCTAAGTGGTTTAATTATTTTTTTAAGTAAATTATATGAAAAAAGTAAAAATAGGGTTAGGTGTTATAATAATATTATTTGTTACTCAATTTATAGCTGTAAAAATGATATATTCTCATAAAATAAATGGAACTCCAGCAAGTATATTAGCAAAGATATACCATTTAAAAGCAGGTACTATTGTGAAGATTGACCTAGATGGTAATACAGAAACTATATCAATACCATTATTTAATTATTTAAAGAATTATGATTTAATTAATAATTTTGGTGATTTGGGTAGTAATTTAGATGAGGGTTATAAAAAAGAAATAGTATGGAATAAGTTATTTATGGATGCTTATGTTAATAATATAGCAAAAAGAGCTGAGTTAACAGTTACTAATGAAGAAATAGAAGAGCAATTGAGTGATTTTAATGATTTGGATATTTTAAAACAAAGCATTAAAGAAGATTTGGGTATATCTTTTAAGGAATATAAAAATACTGTTGTTAAATCATTGATATTACAATCTAAGGTATATGATTATCTTTTAGATAATTATAATGATATGGAGGGTATGCAAAAAGCTCAAAATGCTTATGAAGCCTTAGAAAATGGAGATAGCTTTGAAAAAGTCAATCAAGAATATACTTCTTTTCCTACAGAAGAAAGTATGTATTTAAAAGATGGTGATTTAGTTAATTATTATGAACCTATTAAAAACTTAGAACCTGGTAATTTTAGTAAAATAGTTAAAGTTACTGGTGGATATATAATTTGGTATTTAGAGTCAGTAACTAATGATGAAGAGCCTGTTTGGGAAGTAAAGGGTTTATTTGTAGAAGCTAAAACCTTGGATAAATTTTTAGAAGAATATTTAGCTAATTCGGAAATTAATAAATTATATTAGGAAATATGATTAAACTTATAAACATATCTAAAAGTTATGTTAAGAATAAACCTGTTTTAAAAGATATTAATCTTCATATTAAACCAGGAGAGTTTGTTTCCATAGTAGGAGAAAGTGGATCTGGTAAATCTACTATTATTCGTTTAATAATAGCAGAGGAAAAAGCTGAGAAGGGTGAGATTATAATAGGTGGTTGGGATATTACTAACATTAATAATGCTGAAATATCAACATTAAGACGTCAATTAGGTGTTATATTTCAAGATTATAAACTAATATCGAAGAAAACTGTTTGGGAAAATGTTGCTTTTGCTATGCAGGTTTGTGGTTTTAAAAATTCTGAGATAAAAAAAACAGTAAATCAAATGCTATCTTTAGTTGGGTTAAAAGATAAGAAAGATAGATATCCTAATCAATTATCTGGTGGAGAACAACAAAGAGTAGCCATAGCTAGAAGTTTAGTACATAAACCTAAAGTATTAGTTGCTGATGAGCCTACTGGTAATCTTGATTCTATAAATACAAGAGAGATAATAGATTTATTAAAAAAGATTAATAATTTTGGTACAACAGTTGTTTTAGTAACTCATGATAAAGATACTGTTAATAGTTTAAAGGGTAGGGTAGTATCATTACAAGATGGATATATTATAAGTGATCAAGCCAAGGGTAGGTATTTACAATAAAATAAAAATATGCGTAATTTATTAAGAATTTTTCAATTTGCAATACAGGGTTTCTTTCGTAACTTTTGGTTGTCATTAGTTACTGTTACTATGATGATAATGGCTGTTTTTTCTCTTACATTATTATTAGGTATAGACTATGTTAGAGAAAATACTATTATAAGTGTTGAAAATAAAGTAGATATATTAGTTTCTGTTAAACATGGTATAGAAAGAGAAGAAGTAGAAACATTTGTAGGAGAATTAAATGATTTAGATGAGGTTAAAGAAATAAAAATTATTACTCCTGAAGAAAATAAAAAATTATTTGAACAATCTAATGTAAATACAAAAATAGTTGAATCTTTAGAAATATATGAAGAAGATGAAAATCCTTTTAATTATTCTCTAGCTATTAAAGCATATAGTTTAGATCAGTATTCTACTATTCTTGATTTTGTTGAACAAGATCAATATTCATCTTTAATTAAGTCTAGTACTCATAGAGATTACGATGCTTTTGTTAACAAAATAAATAGTATTGCTGATTTAGTTAATAAATATAGTTGGTATATCACTTTAATTTTTGCATTAATATCTATACTTGTAATATTTAATACTATTAGAATTAGTATATATACTAGGAAGAATGAAATTATGATTATGAAATTAGTAGGAGCTGGTAATTGGTTTACTAAAATGCCATTTCTTTTAGAAGGTGTATTTTATGCTTTAGCTGCTATTTTAATAGTTCTTGCAATAGCATATCCTACTATTAATTTTATTCAACCTTCTTTAAATAGTTATTTTCAAGGCAATCAAGTAATTAATTTAGCGGGGTATTTTAATAGTAATTTTTTATACATATTTGGTTTTCAATTTTTAGCATTAGCATTTTTAAATGTTGTGAGCACAGCTATAGCTATACGGAAATATTTAAAGATTTAAATATAACAAAAAACAGGCTAGAAAGTCTGTTTTTTTTAATTCTCTTATTTTCCTTCAGGAATAATATCTACAAATTTAGTTTCTTTTAATGATCCATCGTATTTTTTTTTCTTTAGTTTACGAAATTTAACTATACCTGCAATAGTAGCAAACAATGTATCATCTTTACCTTTTTTTACATTTAGACCAGGATGAATCTTGGTTCCTCTTTGTCGCACTAAAATATTACCAGATTTTGTTTTTTCTCCAGCAAATAATTTTATTCCTAAACGTTTACTTTTGGAATCTCTACCTAACCCGGTTGATCCTCCAGCTTTCTTATGTGCCATATGTTTTAATTATTTTTATATAACGAGGTAAATAATAACTTAAATCTTATAATTTGTCAATATCAATGATTAAAAAATACTTTTATTGGTATATTATATTCTTTAGCTAATTTTTGTATATTTTTTTCTTCTTTCTTCCAATAGTCTTTATTTTTAAATATTGTATTATATTTATTTATTAAATTAGGATATTTGTTTTTTATAATATTAAAAATAGTGTTTTTAGTACCTGACTTAATATTATAGTTTTCACAAAAGATAAAATCAACTGGTATTTTCTTTAGTTCTTTTATTATTTTATTAATATTAGTAATATATGGAAACATAGGTGAAATCATAACATAAGTAGTGATATTGTTATTTTTTAATATTTTTAATGCTTTTAATCTTCTTTTTACAGGGATTGTTCTTTTTTCAAAGTTATTTATATCTTTATTATCTAAGCTGAATAAAGAAAATCCAACACTACAATCTTTAAATTGTTTTAAAAGATCAATATCTCTTAATATTAAATCAGATTTAGTAAGTATAGATATAGGAAATTTATGCTTTAGTAATATTTTTAAAATCTTTCTAGTTAGTTTATATTTAACATCTATTGGATTATATGGATCAGTAACACTACTTAATAATACAGTTCCTTTTTTTATATTTTTTATATCTTTTTCTAATATTTCAGGTGCATTTATCTTTATATCTATAAATTCACCCCATGGTTCTTTGTGTTTAGTAAAACGTTTCATAAACGAAGCATAACAATACCTACAGCCATGTAAACATCCAGTGTATGGGTTTATAACATAATCAGCTTCAGGAAGATTACTTTTTACTAAAATGCTTTTAGCGACTGTTTCCTTGATATTAATTTGAGACATTTAATCTTTTTACTTTTATTAAATAATTTATTATTTCTATACCAAATTTTAAATTTTCTTCTTTTAGTCATATATTTAAATAAATGTTCTTAAAATAGCTTTTACCACTCCTTGTATAGCAGGATTTTTAGCATATATAGGTTCCATGGTTTTATTGGCTGGTTGTAATCGAATTCTTTTTTCTTCTCTAAAATATTTTTTTAAAGTAGCATAAGTATTATCTAATAATGCAACAACAACATCTCCATTTTTAGGATAAAAGTTTTTTTCTACAATTACATAATCTCCACTTAAAATACCCTCTTCAATCATAGAATCTCCCTTAACCTTTAATACATAGCTATTTTCGTCTTTAACCATATCTTTTGGTATTAATATAGTTTCATTAGTTTCTACAGCCTCTATAGGTTCTCCAGCTGTAATTAAACCAGCTAAAGGAAGTTCAATGGATTTACCAAAACGTTGTTGAATAACCTCTAAAGATCTAGCTACATTTTTATTACTACTAATTAATCCTTTGTCTTCTAAGGATTTAATATGTTCATGAACAGTAGCAGTAGAGGATAGTCCAAAGTACTCAGCTATTTCTTTATAACTAGGAGCATATTCATTAGTTTGAATAAACTGAGTTACAAAGTCTAAAATTTCTTTTTGTTTTTTTGTTAAGTTTGGCATAAATTTATTTAATTACTTATATCTTTATTATACCGAACAAAAACCGAAAGTCAAGTATATGCCTGTGGATAAGTAAAAAATCCCATATTTAATGGGATTCTATAATATCTTTTTTTATTTTATCATCTTTAATTATTCCGTAGTCACAGAATTTTAATTGTTTCCATCTAAAATTAATATTGTCTAGTTTATTTTGTAATTTAGCAAAGTATAAACTTAGTACAGTTCCATGAGAAGTTATTAATATTTTCTTATCTTTATATTTTTTATCTATACTTTGTATAGTTGTTTTAAATCTTTTCAATGCTTGATTTGAAGTTTCCCAACCATGTTTTGAATAATTTAAATCTTCAAACATTTTTTCTTTTAATGATTTAAATTTATCTTTTTCAATAAATTTACCTGCATTACGATTTATTTCGTTTAATCCTTTATTCTCTATAATTTTTATATTATTTTTTTTAGCAAACGGTTTAGTTGTTTCTTTAGCCTTATTTTCAGTTGAAGAAAAAATGATATCAATATTATTAAATATTTCTTTTTTACTTGCTTCTTCAGCTTCCTCTTTACCACTTTTAGTTAAATGCCAATCTTTTGGTATGCCGTCCTTATCTTTATCAGTTTCACCATGCCTTAAAAGTATTATTGTATTATTCATATTATTGTATTTTTAAATAAAAGTTTTCTTTAGAACTAAGTATAAATAACTTATCTCCTTTATTATTAAATAAATATAGTTTTTTCAAAGGAGTAGATAATAATTCTATAGAATTTCTTTTATTTCTTCCATCTATTTCTATAATCTTAGTTTGTTCATTAATTTCTGTTAGAAAATAACTACCATTAGGATGCCATATAATATCAGACACTATTTTGGTAGATCTATCTATTAATTCTTGATTATTATTTTCATAATTATAAATTATAATTTCATGACCATTGGTTAATAGTATTTTATTACCATGTATTTTAGCTATTGTTATGGGGATATTAATAATATCTGCATATTTATGCTTTATATACAATTTAGTACCTAAACTAAATATTAGCAATTGGTTATTAGATTTTAAAGTATTTAATTTACCTAAGTTTAAATTAGTAATTATTTCTTCAGATTTTAAGTTATTTTTTTTAAACTTTTCAACAGTACCTGTATTATATTGAACAATTAAATAATTATTAAAAATATTAAAATCTTTAATATCTTTTAACTCTAAATCAATAACTAAACCATCAAAAGATTGATTAATATCATATTTATATAACCTATCATTTTTTAAATACCATAAAATATTAGAATTGTTATTGTCCCAAATAATATTATTAATATTTTTTAAACTTAATCTGTTTAACTTCTTTTGATCAATATTGAAAATATAATAATTAATATCATCAAATAGTAATATATACTTATTATTATTAGACCAATCTATTAAATTATATTCTTTTTTAAAACTATATACATTAAATATTCTTTCTTGTTCTATATCAGTAATAATTAAATCTGAATTATCATCTAAATATGCATATTTATCTTTATTACCATTAATTAAATAATTAATACTACCCGTATGTAATAATGTTTTTTCTTGATTTTCTAAAAATAATACAATATCTTCTACAAAAGTAGTTTCACCTGGGTATATATATAGTTGTTTGTTCCAAGGAACATATTTTTCTTTCTTTATTTCTAGATTATATAATCCTGGTTTAATATTTGTAACTTGTCTAGGTGTTTTTTCTTCTGTATCTATATTATCAATATATATATTAGCTCCTTTAGGATATGATTTAATATAAAAAGCACCATTTTTTTCCACATTATTAGTACTAAAGTCATACCTGTAGCCTAAAGAATATAGTATTAATAATGGTGTTAATACTACAAATAGTGAAATAAATGAAATAAAAACTAATTTTCTCCAAATTCTTGACATCTTGTTATAATTTTAATTTTATTGTATCATTATATTAATTGATATAAATATACTATGTCTAAATTTATAATTCAAGGTGGTAATACATTACATGGTGATATTAAGGTGGCTGGATTTAAAAATGCTGCTACACCAATTATTGCTGCTACCATCTTAACAAAAGAGGAAGTGGTCTTACATAATGTTCCAGTTATTGAAGATGTAAAGAAAATGATACAAATTTTAGTATCAATGGGGTCTAAAATAGTTTGGTCTGATAATAATACATTAAAAGTAGATAATTCGAATATTGAGTTAGAAAGACTAGATATGCATCTAGTATCAGCTTTAAGATCATCTATACTATTAATGGGTGCTTTAGTAGCTCGTTTTGGTAAGATTAAAACTAAAGAGCCTGGTGGATGTCAAATAGGTTCTAGATCATTAGATTCTCATTTAAAAGGTTTTGATAAGCTTGGTATTGATATTGATTTTGATGGTAAATACTATTACTTAGAAAAAGCTAGACCAGTAGCAGAAGAAATAGTAATGAGTGAGTTTTCAGTAACAGGTACAGAGAATATTATTTTAGCTTCTTCTTTAAATCAAGGTAAAACTACAATTAAGATAGCTGCAGCTGATCCTTCTGTGCAAGACCTATGTTGGTTTTTACAATCTCTAGGAGTAGAGATAGAGGGTATAGGCACTCATACCTTAACAATTAAGGGTGGTAATAATTTACATGGCACTGAATACTATATAATGCCTGATCCAATTGAGACTGGTACATTTCTTTCTTTATCAGGTGCTACTAGATCTAAAATAACAATAACTAATGCAGCTCCTCAATTTATAGCTTTAGAATTAGAAAAGTTTAAAGAAATAGGATTAGGTATAGATATTGAATATTTAGATTTAAGTCCTAATAAAAACTATAAACTAGCTAATATAAGAGTAGATGGTAAAGTAGAATTAAAAGCTATTAAAAAACTTCATGATATGCCACATCCTGGTTTTTCTGCAGACCTTTTACAACCATTTGCTGTATTAATGACTCAAGCTAAAGGAACCTCATTAATACATGATTGGATGTATGATGGTAGATTAAAATATGTTGCTGAATTAAAGAAAATGGGAGCCAATATTGTAGTATCTGATCCTCATAGAGTTATAATAATAGGGCCTTCACCATTATTTGGTAAAGAAATAACTAGTTTTGATTTAAGAGCAGGTGCAACCTTAATTATAGCTGCATTATCTGCTACAGGAACAAGTGTAGTGTCTAATATATATCAAGTAGATAGAGGTTATGAAAGATTAGATATTCGTTTAGCTAATTTAGGTGCTGATATAAAAAGAATTGAAGATTAGAATATGGATCAATTTAAAACAAATTTACCTTCCTTAGAAGAAGATAGAAAACCTTGGTATAAAAATACTACCAGGGTTTATACTTTAATATTCTTTTTTATATTCTCATTTACTATGTTAATTGTTGGTATTTTCATAGGGATGAAAGAAAATAAAGTAAAAACTCCTGAACAAGTTAAAGAAATTACAATTAATGAGTTAGAGAATCTTTTTTCAAATAATCAAGAAATAAATTTAGAATTATTTAAAGATGTTTGGGATATAATTCATGAAGATTATCTATATAAAAATGATGTTGATGATAAAGAAGTATTTTATGGAATATTAGCTGGTATGGTGTATTCTGTAGATGATCCTCATTCACTATTTTTAGATCCAGAAGTTACAGAAGAATTTACTCAAGAATTAAATGGTAGTTTTTATGGTATAGGTGCTGAAATAGGTATAAAAAAAGGAGATTTATTAATCATAGCTCCATTAGCAGATACTCCAGCAGAAAGAGCTGGTTTAAAGCCTATGGATAAAATTTTAGCCATTGATGATCTAGATACTTCTGTTATGTCCGTAGATAAGGCTGTAACATTAATTAGAGGTGATAAAGGCACTGAAGTTATATTAACAATATTATCTCAAGATAGTAATACTACTAAAGAAATTACTATTGTTCGTGATAAAATAGATATTCCAAGTGTTAAATATACCATAGAAGAAGATATAGGTATTATTGAAATAATTCATTTTAATAGTGATACTAAGGATAGGTTTACTAAAATAGCTCAAAAAGTACTTAATGATAGCCCACAAGGTATTATAATTGATTTAAGAAATAATCCAGGAGGATATTTAGGAGTTTCAGTAGATATAGCTAGTAGTTGGTTAGAAGAAGATCAAGTTGTTGTAAGAGAAACATTTGCTGATAAAAGAAATGATAAATCATATAATACTGGTAAAGAATTAGATTTAAGTAATTTTAAAACAATAGTTTTAGTTAATGAAGGTTCTGCTTCTGCAAGTGAAATATTAGCTGGAGCACTTCAAGACTATAATAAAGCTACAGTAGTTGGTAAAAATACTTTTGGTAAAGGTTCTGTGCAACAGCTAATAACTCTAGACGATGGTTCTTCTGTTAAAATAACCGTAGCTAAATGGTTAACTCCAAATGGTAGGAGTATAGAAGAAGAGGGTATAATACCAGATGTTGAAGTAGATAGAACCTCAGAAGACTATAATAATGATATAGATCCTCAATTAGACAAAGCTAAAGAATTAATATTTGAATAATGAAAGTAGTACTATTAGAAACAATCAAATCATTAGGTTTAAAAGGAGATATTAAAAGTGTATCCGATGGTTATGCTATGAATTTTTTAATACCTCAGAAAAAAGCTTTAGTTGCTTCTGAAAAGAATATCAATAATATTAAAGCTACAAAAGAGAAAAAAGAAAAGTTTGTTAAAGAAAAAAATCAAGAATATAGTAAATTAGTTAAAACATTAAATAAACAAAGTATAGTATTCAAAGGTAGGGTATCAGATAAAGATAATCTTTTTCAAGGTATTCATACTAAGGATATAATATATTATGTAAAAAAGAATTTTAACCTATACCTAAATGAAAAATGGTTTAAAGATAGTGTATCTTTAAAGTCTTTAGGTAAATATAATATTAAACTAGTTTTACCAGATAATAATAAGATTACTATCTTTGTAGAAATAAAATCAAAGTAATTTTTACATCTCCCCTAAAAAGGAGATTTTAATTTTTAATATATAAAAACATGAAAACAAAGTATATCTTCATAACAGGAGGGGTATGTTCGGGTTTGGGCAAAGGAATAGCTTCAGCTTCAATAGGAGCAATATTAAAATCAGCAGGCTATTCTGTTTTTAGTTCTAAATTAGATCCTTACTTAAATATAGACCCAGGTACAATGAGTCCATACCAACATGGAGAAGTATATGTAACAGAAGATGGTGCTGAAACAGATTTAGATTTAGGACATTATGAAAGATTTACAGATACTAATTTATCTAAGCTATCTAATTTAACTACAGGTCAAGTATATGAAAAAGTATTAAAACAGGAAAGAGTAGGACATTATTTAGGTAAAACTATTCAAATAATACCTCATATTACAGATGCTATTAAAAACTATATTAAAAAAGCTGCTGAAGAAAGCAAAACAGACTTTCTTTTACTAGAATTAGGAGGAACAGTGGCGGATATAGAAGCAGAGCCATTCCTAGAAGCTGCTAGACAGTTTAACAGAGAAATGGGTTCAGATAATGTACTATTCCTTCATTTAACACTTTTACCCTATTTAAAAGCCTCTCAAGAGCTTAAGAGTAAACCTACGCAAGCTTCTGTTAGAGCATTATATAGAAGAGGTATACAACCAGATATTATACTTTGTAGAAGTGATCATAAGTTAGATAAAGAAATAGTTAAAAAGATAGCATTATTTGCTGATGTATATGAAAAAGCAGTAATACCAGCTTTAACATTAAAAAGTATATATGAAGTACCTTTAGAATATGAAAAAAAATATCATATATCAGATATTATATTTGATTCCCTTAAAGTTAAAAAGAAAAAAGTAGATTTAAAAGAGTGGGAGAAATTAGTTAAAAAAATAAAGAGTAGGAATAAGAAAAAAATAAGTATAGCTTTAGTAGGTAAATATACTGAGAATATAGATGCATATATTAGTGTTGTTGAAGCTTTAAAGTCTGCTTCATATCATTCTAATGCCGAATTAGATTTAGTATGGATTAATTCTGTTAAACTAGAAAAGAAAGATAGAAAAGAATTAAATAAATTAAAAAAAGTAAAAGGTATAGTAGTTCCAGGAGGTTTTGGATATAGAGGAGTAGAAGGTAAAATAATAGCTGCTAAGTATGCTAGAGAAAATAATATACCTTACTTAGGGTTATGTTTAGGAATGCAAGTTGCTACAATAGAATTTGCTAGACATGTATTAAATACAGAAGATGTTAATTCTACAGAATTCAATAGTAAAACATCTAATCCTGTAATACATATACTACCAGGACATACTAAAGATGAAGATAAGGGTGGTACATTAAGATTAGGTTCATATCCATGTATATTAACTAAAAATAGTAAAAGTTTTAAAGCTTATGGATCTAAGAAAATTCATGAAAGACATAGGCATAGGTATGAATTTAATATGGACTACAGAAAAGTTTTAGAAGATGCAGGAATGATATTTTCAGGAATATCACCGGATAAAAAATTAATTGAAATTGTAGAATTAAAAGATCATCCTTTTTTTGTAGCTTCTCAATTTCATCCAGAGTTTAAGTCTAGACCATTAAGATCACATCCATTGTTTAGAGATTTTATAAAAGCTAGTTTGAAATAAAATAAACCCCGTATAGTAGTATACGGGGTTTTTGTTAATCTTGAAGAAGTTCTTCTAATATAACTTTCCAGTTTTTGAAATATACATCCTTAATAAGTACTTTAGTTGTATCATTCTTAAATACAGAATTTACAATATATTCATAAGCTAATTCCATAATACCTCTTTCATCTCTCATTGGCACTGCTACAGCTATATACGGAACTTTATTCTTCATAGCCATTAATAGTACTAGAAGACCAGTTAAAGCCTTATCATTGTTATAAATAATATCTGGCATAAGCATATCAATAAGTATAACATCAAATACATTTTCTTCTTTTTCTGGGTTCATTAATATATTTAATGCTGGCTTTATTGAGTTAACAATATGTACTTCATGTTCTTGCAAAGATGAAACAGTTGAATAGTGTACATTTTTATTTTCAATTACTAGAACCTTCATGATTCTCTCCTTTTTTTAAATGAACGTTTTATAATACTTAAATTTAGTGTATTGTATTCTTTTTGTCAATATAAAAACCCTCATACTATTAATATGAGGGTTAAGGATGTCATTGATTTAATTCGTCTAATCCTTTTATCGTTTCTATAAACTCTAAAAGATTTTTTCTTCCTTTTATGAGAAACCATTTTTAATTGGATTTATAACAATATCTTTTAATTCCCAAAGATATTCATCCATTAATAGATGGCCCATACTTATAACATTAATAGATTGATTTGATAATTTTATCAACCTTTTATCTACTGCACATCCATTCCAACGATCAATCTTTTCAGAATTACCAAGTAAAACAAAAAGATTATTCATGCTTTTTTCTTGATAGTATAATATCATTTCTACGTTTTTTGGTAAGACTCCAAAGTCTTTTTGAAAGAATTCTTCTATATCCTCTCGTATAGTTGGTTGTATTAAAAAATTCTTTTCTAATGACATATTTTCCTCCTTGTTTAAATGAACTAACTACATGGAATAGTATTTTTATATTACATATATGTAGTTTTGTCAATATTATTTGCCTTGATTTTTATTACTTTTATTTATATAATCAAGATATGGAAAAATCAAATCAAGAAAATATAAATAAAGAAGAAATAGAAGATTCTCAAGAGAATATAGAAAAAATAGAAACTCCAAAAAATGAAATAGGAGATAATCTTAACATTGATCAAATATTAGTTGAAAGAGAGTTTTCAGATAGTCTTTTGGATAAATTAAAAGAAATTCAATTTGATAGAATAGAAGTAAAGGAGCAAATAGCAGATGCTAAATCAGTAGAAGTAAGTATTGAAATAGAGAATAATAACCTGTCTTTTAGTGATATAGAAAAATTAATTTCTTCATATGAAGAGGATATAGAGGAATTTAAAGTTGTTAATGAAGAGATAATTGATAATATTATACCTTTAAAATTAAAAATAATAGAAGATTTGAGTATGGAATCTGATACAGATATATATAAATTAGAAGAAATAATTGAACCTTTGAGTATTTTAAAAAGAAATATAAATAAAATTATAGATTTAGAAGGTAAATTAATATTTTTAAAGAAACAATCAGAAGAAAAATATTGTGAGGAACATGATTTTTCTTCTAAGGAGGATATTTTAAAAATAAAAGAAGATTTATATAAAGAATTAATGGAGTTAAAAACGGGTTCTTTTTTTGAAAAAATTAAAAATAGAAATGAAATAAGAAATTTACAAAATAGAATTTCAGAAATTAGAAAAATTATAGACGGTGCACCACATTATTATAGTATTAGTGATCCTAGTAGTGTTAGAGTATATTCATTAGAAATCTTGTCAAATGACATTACGGAAATAATACTTAATAAAACATTAATAAGATTAGACAATCAATCTGGCATAGATTTTAATAAAAAAAATGAGAGACTTGATAGAAATGATATAGAAGAATTAGATGAGGAAACTCTAGATAGTTTATTTGATGATTATATTGAAAAAGTTATAATGATTGAAATAAGAAAAGAAGAAGAAGGTTCAGGTATTAAATTTTCAAAAAAACAAATTGATAGATCAAAAGAAATATTAAAAAAATCTTTTCCTATTAGTTTTTTTTGGAGGATTGGTGGTGATAAAGATAGTCAAAGAAAAGAAGAGACTATAAGAGATATTCAGGAAGAAATAGATGATATAGACCCAAATGAACTTAAATGGATTATTGATAGATATGCAACAAGTACTAAATATGGTAATAATAACACTTTGTCTGAATATTTATCAGAAGTTGTTTTTTATTCTAAAAAATTTATTTCATCAGATGAAGATGAATATGAGTTTATTGAAGATCAATATAAATTATTGAATAGTAAGGCAGAAGCATTAAATATACAATATAGTGAAGTGAAAAGGAGTATAAATAATAGAATTTCTTACTTTTCTTCTTTTAAAGAACATGGTTATAAAAAAGATTTAGATAATTTTATTAGTAAAATAGACATGGATGTTCTTAGTGTTCTTTTAGAGAATGAAGAAATTCAAGAAATATTTGATGAAAATGATATTGAAAAGATTAATAGCATTGTCTATAAAAATATATTTAATCAATTAATGGTATCTGAACAAGGAACAAATGATTCACGTGATATTGGTCAGAAAATGTTTAGATATAAAAACCCCGAGAGTATTATGTTTAATATTTGTAATTCTTTTAGAGAAAGAGGCTATAGAGGTGACTATCCATTTATAAGTAATGATTTTGACATTACTTCAGATAAAACAGTATTATATAAATATTTAATTTCTTTAAATGAAGAAGAAATAGAAAAATTAAAAGATTTAAATGTTGAAGAGATAAATAGGATATTAGAATTAATATTTGAAAATAAAGAAAATTTTAGCAAACCAAATATTGGTAGTGATACTGGTGACTGTATAAATAATCCAGTATTTAAAGAAATTAAGAATAATTTACTTTCTTTGTCTTCTAAATTTATTAAAGGTGAAGATGAGAATTTAAAGACATTTGGAATATCTATGTTAGATGTAGATTATCATGGAATAGCAAGTTGCTTAGATACAGTAAAAGAAATTATTATTAAAAAAGCTTCTTCTAAGGAAGACATGGATTTAAAAAGTAATATTTTTAAGAAAATTTTTAAGAATTTTAATTCATTAAATATAGATAAACTTATTAAGAGGCCATATGAAGAATTGCATGACTATTTATATGCATTTATAAAAATAGACAAATCTCCGTCTCAAGAAATACAGAGAATTAAAAATGAATTAATAGAACAGATATTAGAATCTGATAATCCCGAAGAATCTTTAAAATATATTGAAGATATTTTTATAAAAAATAATTTACCTATGATAGGTAAAATATATTTAGTTTTTGAAAGACTACATGATAAAGATTCTTTAGATGATAAAATTAATAGAAGTGGAGGATTTAGTGAATATCTTAGAAAATCTGGTAATAGAAGAAGATTATTTACTTTATACAATGATTTATTAAAAGTACATATTGAATCTGGTAATAGATCATTGAGAGATTATCTATTAATTATAAAAGATGGTGAAGAAGCTATGGAATATATAAATGAAAAAGGTATTGAAAATTTAGAAATTGAAGAATTAAAAAAAGTAGAGTTTTTTATAGCAAAACTAAGAACATTATTTAATAATTCTCAAACTGGTCGTGTTACTGGTGAAAAAGAAGTTAAACAATTCAATAAAGAGGAAATTATTGATGAATATCAAAAAATGTTAAAAGATTTAAAAGTTAAAGAAGGCCAAAGTATTAGCAATAGAATTGTTGAAATGTTTATAAAGCCAGTAGGTTATTCTTCTGTTGAAGAAATATTAAATAGCATGGAAGAGTATAAAGATATATCTCATAAAAGAGGTGTTGAAATGTTTGAAAATTCTAAAGATGGACATTTAGAATTAGAAGAAGGTGATTTATTAAAAGGTGTTGATTTAGAATATTTTGATAATATATTACAGAATGGAAATGTCGCTAAAGAATTTTTAGGTGCAAGTTCTGATTCTGATGTAACTCCTTTAGATGCTGATGTTGCTAAAATATTATCAAAGAATATGAAAGGTTCTTTTTTTGAAACTATTAAGAGTAGTATGGCATTTGGATTTTTTAATGGATTGATGTTTGTTATAAAAGATAGGGGACAATTTCAAGAAACAGATGAGGATACAAAAGAATTTGATAAAGATAAAATGGAATTATTTAATACAGGCACAAGTGAGCATTATGGTATTCGTACTGGTTTTCCAATGACAGAAGTTGACTATATAATAGTGAAAGATAATGTAATAAATGATAATAAAATATTTGAAAAAATAATATTTGAAATTGTTAAAAATGGATATTATATTCCTTTAGTTGATGAAAAAGGTGAAATTATATTTACACCAGATATGTTTGATGAATACTATAAATCATTTAATGGTTTAAGTGAATTTAATAATTCTTCATTAGAAATAATAGAAATAAAAGAAGAGGATAGAAGTTATAATAGAATACAGGAAATAAAGGATACCGCTAAAGAAAATAAAAAAAATATTGAAAAAATTTCTAAAAAAATTAAAAAAATTATTTTTTCTGTATTAGGTGAGTATGATATAGAATTAAAAAGTAAACATGACACAGAACTATTTGGGGCAGAACTTCATGATACAGGATCTACTGGTCGTCATACTAATGCTCCAGAAGATTATGATTTTGATTTAGCGTTAAGATTAGATTCAGTGAATTTAGAACATAGAGATAATATTTTAAATAAATTAAAAGAAGTTTTAAAACCAGAGGGTACTGAAAGTAGTGAAAATTTATTAAGAGCTTTTAGTTGTAAGTGTATTGAGGGTGAGGCTATAGATATTGATATAAGTATAGTTGGTAAATCTAAGTTAACTGTATTTGCCTCTCATGATGCAGTGGGTGATAAATTAGATTGGATTAGTAATAATTTAGGAGAAGATATTTATGAAGGTGTTGCAGCTAATATAATATTAACAAAAGAGGTATTAAAAGAAGGTGGCGTATATAAAAAAGTAGAAGGTGGTATAGGTGGCATAGGTGTTGAGAATTGGCTTCTTTTATATGGCGGTAATATGCTCGAAGCATTTCAATCATTTTATGATGCAGCTCATGATAATGATAATAATAGAATTTCTTTTGATGAATTTAGATTAGTATATAAAATATTAGATCCTGGTATAAATATTAGAGATGATAAGCATGATAATTACATAGATAAGTTAAATTCTGGTACATATAATAAAATGCTAGATGTTATAGAAGAATATTTGAAATAAAAAAGGGGACTCTATGAGTTCCCTTTTGCGTATTATGATTTTTTTAAGCTTGCCGCTCCTTCTTTTAATCTTTCAAAATATTCTTTGTTCAAAACAGGAAAGCCATTTTCAATTGGTTCTATGATAAAAGAATCTAATTGGCTCAGCAGTTCATCCATTAATAGGTTGCCTATTGTTATTAGTTTAGAAGAATTATTTAATTTATAAACAGAATATCCTTCCCATTGATCACCTTTTTCAGAATCTCCCAATAGTACAATATAATTTGTTTTTTTACCTTCTTTATAGCCCATTATCATTCTAACATTTCTTCTCAATATACCACTTTTTTTATTTAATAAAAAAAATATTTCTGTTTCAAAAACATTTTTCTTCTTCATCGCCTCCTCCTTTTTAAAGGAACTACCAACAACTATTATTTAATAATATTATATATATTTTGTCAATATAAATTAAAACCCCACCTTACTCATGTAAGGTGGGGGAAGGAGCGACTTGTTCTCTCACAGAGCAACTTAAAGCCACTCCTTTTTGAAATAACCATAAAAAAATATATTACCATTAAGTATATAAAAAGTCAATATTAGTGTAATAAAAAGCACCTTTTACAAAAGGTGTTTTTTAATTGGCTCTCCGCCTACGAAAGAATACGAAAGGCTCTGCAGAGCGGCGGCTGAAAAT
>CAYMZA010000006.1:0-22036 GCA_964394835.1 uncultured Gammaproteobacteria bacterium | reverse complement strand
TGCAAACTTACGTTTAATTAATAATGATACAGGTTGGGGTATAAGATCATTAGCTGATGATGGTAATTTATATTTTAGTACACTATTAGATGGTTATGGTGGTGATAATAATGTAGATTATAATGTTATGACTTTAAGTTCTGAAGGGGTAGATATTGATGGTTATTTGAAGATTGATCACGTAGATCAATTTAATCAAGCCCCTCCAGCTAGTGATTGTACTTTTGATACAATAGGTAGAATGATATTAAAATCAGCATCTTTGTTTAGTGAGCAGAAAATATATGTTTGTTCATATCTTAATGCAGGAGTACATTGGTATAGTGTTGATTTAAGTTTATAATAAATTAAATAAAATATATGTTTAAAAGAATGAAAACACTACATTTGTTAATACTTATTACATCAGTTTTAAGTATATTATTAATACAACAAGTAGTATTTGCTCAATGGCAGCCTCCTACAAATTCTCCTAGTGAAACTATTGTTGATAACACAATTATGTTTAATCCTTTGGTAGAGGATATAGATTTAAACGGTAAATTTTTTATAGATTCTACAACTGGGATGGGTTCTTTAACACCTATAAACAAAAAAGGTATTTTGCATGTAAAAATAGATAACAATACTAAAACTGGATTATATGTAGAAAATATACATCCTTCCGGGAATGCGGCTACTTTTCTTGGTAATATTAGGATAGATGGTGATATTAATGCTACTGGTAAGATAACTAGTGGTGCTACTAAAAGAGGATATTGGACATCTAGTGGTAATAATATATATTATAACGATGGAAATATTGGTTTAGGTATAGATATTCCAGGTTACAAGTTACATATAACTGATGATGATTCAACAGCAGTGTTTAATATAGATAATGAAGGTACAGATCTTTGGACAGGTACTCGTTTAGCTAGGGATGGTTCAGAAAAATGGTTTATTGGTATGAATGATACTAAAGATAATCTATTATTTAGATATGCTGATTTTAAAGATGCTGTAAGTATATCTTCTAGTAATGGTGATATGGGTGTAAATAGTAATTTAACAATAGGTGATAATGTTAATGGTAATCAATATTTAGAGATTGATAATACTAGTACTGCTCCAGATTCAGGTGATTGTACTACAGATAGTAAAGGAAGAATGATATTAGTAGGTGATGATGAATTATATATTTGTAGTTCTTCTTCAGGTGTAGCTGCGTGGTATATTTCTAATTTAACAACAGCTCATAAAAAATAATTATTTAAATAATAACAATGAAATATAATTTTCATTTTCATACATATAGTAGAATCATAGCTTTCTTTATTTTTATTGTATCTTTTTTTCTAATATATCAAGCTGTTCAAACAAGAGCTGATGTTAATGAATATAGTAATATAGAAATTGGTGGTTGGGGATGGTCTAATATAACTGGTTGGGTAAGTTTAAATTGTTTAAATGATTATGATGGTGATGGAGAATTAGATAATAGTTGTAGTGGTGGAGCCGGAGCTTGGGGTTTAGAAGTGAATAGTAGTGAAGCTGGTAGTCCTAGTATAAAAGGTTGTGGTTGGGGTGGTAATGATTTAGGTGTTTTTCAAACATTAAATTGGGTTTGTTTTAGTGATTATGATGGGTATATAGTTGCTCCAGAAAATGGTGTTGGTATTAATTCTGGTGGTGGCAGTGGTGGTGATGCTGAATTAACTAATTCTTTATGCTATAACACTAATTCTTTTTGTTCTTCTTCCAATGACTATGCTGACATAGTTGCTTTAAATGGATATCAAGATAGTAATATGAAGTTTCCAATTAGCAACCCTGAACCTGAAGCTGGTATTTCTGGTTGTTTTAATTGTTGGGAATATAAAGAATGTCATAATGGCACTGATTTTATTGGTACTGATTGTACTGGAAATGAAAGTGCGTGTGATGTTGATAATGGTGAATATTGTTTAGTTAAAGAAAATAACTGTGATAATTGTTTAGAATATTCATATTTTGTTGCTGATGGATATTATTGTAGTAGTAATCATAGTAAACCATGTCCTAATGGTAATGAATGTACTGATCTTGGAGATGGTAATTGTATTTCATATGAAGAGGGAGATTTAGATTGGGTGAAGGGAGGATATGATTGTGATAGTTGTACTTTTGAAGATATTAATAATACTTGTGATTTAAATGCATATGGAACAAATAATAATACCTGTTATTGTGCTGAAGCATATAGTATACCCGGCCTTATGATAGATAATAGACATAATGCTTCACTAGATACTTCAGCTTGTACTAATGGAGGTAATGAAACTAATTGTGAAAGAGGTGTATTATGTGGTTGGGGTTGGAATTCCTGGGAACAGGGTGACCTATTATATGGTTTAGGATGGTTTCAATTTTCTCCTCGTATTACAGCAGATTTTAACCCTTATTTTTCTGTAGAAGAGGGTAGTATATATGCTCTGTCTGATATATTTTCTTCTTATGCTCCTCCATATAATAGATATAACGCTTCATATTTAATAGAAGCTGGTGGTAGTATTACTAATTTAGTAAGTTCTAGTACTCCTGGATTTCTTCAATCTAATCGTCCAAAGATAGAGTTTTTAACAGAAAATTTAGATGTGGATAAGTTTGAAAATGTTTTAGGTAAACTTGATATTAGTGGTTTAAGTATACCTGCTGTAGATTCATATAATAAATATGGTTCTGAAGTAATTACATATAGCGATTCTACTGCTTTAGAAAATATTTTAAATCATAATAGTGGTTTAGGGCAAAAAGTTATTGGTCCTAATGCTGCAGGAGATGTTGATATTAGTACATTAATAGAAATTAAGAGTAATAATTTAGCTTCTGGAATTGTTTTTGTAAGCGGTGATTTGAATATCAATGAAAACATTACTTATCAACCTGATGTTATTAATACATTACAATCTATACCTTCAATAGTTTGGATAGTAGAAGGGGATGTTAATATAGCTGATAATGTTACTAGTATAGTTGGTACATACATAGTTTTAGGTGATGGTAGTACTGGTTCAGGACAATTCAATACTGGACTTTCCAGCACTAATTCATTAATAGTCTATGGTAGTGTTTTAGCAAAAAAGTTTAATTTACAAAGAGCATATTATGATCCAAATAATCCAGATATACCAGCAGAACAGTTTGTAAATGATGGTAGATTACAAGCTAATCCTCCTCCTGGGCTATTAGATTTTAGTAAAGCTATGCCTAGGTTTAATATGAATCCTTAGAGTATTTTGTTGTTTTATATAATTATGGTATAATACATTTAGTAATAATAAATTAATTATGGGAATATTTTCTAGTCCTACAAGTTATCTTGGTATAGACATTGGTACATCCAGTATTAAGATGGTTGAGCTTGAGAATTACAAGAATCAAGCAAGGCTTAAAACATATGGTTATGCTGATATATCTACTAATATATTAAGAAGTAATATAGAGAAGAATAATCAGATTATAGCTAATCATATTATTGATTTAGCTTCTAAGTCTAATGTTCAGAGTAAGCAAGTAGTAGCTGCTTTACCAACTTTTTCTGTTTTTAATTTCATAATATCAATAGCACCAATACCAAAGAAAGATCTTCCAGCAGCTATTAAATGGGAAGCTAAAAAGTATATACCAATACCAATAGAAGATATGATATTAGATTGGAAGATTCTTAATAAAAAGGAAGTGGGTAATAAAAAAGAAAAAGATCAAGATTTTAAAAAAGAAGAAGTAAAAACTGTTAAAGAAGATAAAGTAGAAGAAAAAATTGGTGTTGCTCCTAATGAAGAACAAGCAGAACAAAAAAGAGCAGAAGAAGTAGTTAAATCAAAGAGTGTTGATAATAATTATCGTATTCTTTTAACTGCTGCTCCTAAGAATTTAGTAGCTAGATATATTGATATATTTAAAAAAACAAAGATGAATCTTTTAAGTCTAGAAACAGAAGCCTTTGCTTTATCTAGGGCTTTAATAGGTAATGATCCTTCTAATGTATTAATAGTAGATATTGGTGCTAATACTGCAGATATTTGTGTTATAGAACAAGGAGTTCCAGTATTAAATAGAGGTATAGATACAGGTGGTGAAAGTATTACTAAGAATATTATGATTAGTATGAATGTAAACAGAGAAAGAGCAGAGCAGTTTAAAAGAGACTTTGGTTTATCAAGTTTAGGTCAAAAAAATGTTCCTGATGTTATACAAAAATCTTTAGACTCTATTGTTAATGAAATAAGGTATGTTTTTGAACTATACCAAAGACAAGGTACAGCTAAGATTGATAAGATTGTTTTAACTGGAGGGAGTTCTTTTTTACCTAATTTGCCCGAGTATCTTTCCGAATTATTACATATTCCTGTAATAATAGGTGATCCTTGGGATAGGATAATATATCCATTAGATTTAAAACCTGTTTTGCAAGAAATAGGTCCAAGAATGGGTGCAGCTATAGGTTTAGCAATGCGTGATATTTAAACAATGAAAGAAGAAAATAAAAAAGAAAAAAAAGAAGAAAGAGGTATTAATTTAATGCCAGAGAATTTACGTTCTAAAGAAAAACAAGAGCTTTCTAAACATAAGCACGATTTTGATTTTGATTTAGTTATACCAGAGGATAAGAAAATAACTCCTAAAAAAAAGGGAACAGGACCTTCTTTATGGAGTAAATTATTTAAGAAAAAAAAGAAGAAAGAGAAAAAGGAAAAAGAGAAAAAAAAGAAGAAAGAGAAAAAGAAGAAAGAGAAAAAAGGGGAAGAAAAAATAGAGGTTCCTAAAAAGGAAGAAAAAAAAGAACTAGTTAATTTGAAATCAAGGAAGTTGACATTTTTTCATAGAGAAAAAAAACATAAAGAAAAAGTAGAAAAACCTCAAGAGTCTATTTTCTTGAAAGAGATGAAAAAAAATGGGCATGATAAAAAGAAAGAGGAAAAACCTCAAGAATCTATTTTGTCTAGAGAAATAAGAAGAAATGGGCATGATAAAAAGAAAGAGGAAAAAATAGAGGTTCCTAAAAAAGAAAAGAAAAAAAAGAAAAAAGATTTTTCTATCCCTAAAAAAGAAGAATATAAATTTCATAAACCAGAAAAAAATATTAGGGCTAAGTTTTTAGAGGTTAGTGGAGTAGATTTAATACCTACAGCTGCTAAAACTAAGAGTTGGAAACAAATTGTTAATTTATTAATAACAGCTTTAATAGTTTCTGTGTCTATTATCTTAGTATTCTTTATTGTATTATTTTTCCAAGAAAAAAATATACATAAACAACAAGAAAGAAAAGCAGAACAAATTACAGGTATTGAAAGAGAGATTTTAGAGTTTGAATATCTTAATAATGAAATAAATAATTTAGGCAAAGATATTTATTTAGTTCACAATCTATTGAATAAACATATATACTGGACTAATTTCTTTTCTTTATTAGAGAAATATACTGTGTCAGAAGTTCACTATAAAGGATTAATAGCTGGTAGTAATGGATCTATGACATTAGAAGCAGTAGGTAATAGTTTTGATTCTGTAGCTAGACAATTAAAGGTGTTAGAAAGTGATGATGCTAAAGAATTAGTTTCTTCCGTTAATATATCCTCAGCTACTTTAGGAGAAAATGGAGTAGAGTTTAGTATTAATTTAATTTTAAATACTAGTTTATTTTATTATTCAAATCAAGAATAAATATATATGGTAAGAAAACCAGAAATAAAATTTGAACAACCTTCTAATATATTATTATTAGTTAATAAATATGTATTATTAGTTTCCGGAATTATAGTATTAGTAATACTATTAACAGGGTATTCATTTCTTTTAAATCCCAAAATTAAAGCTATTCAAGTAGCAACAGAAGAAACTACTTTAACAGAAGAAAAGGAAGCTAAGAATAAAGAATTATTAAGTAAGATAAAGAAATTAAGACAAGAATATAATGATATAAAAATAGATAGGCAATCAGATTTAAATCGTTTAAGTGCTATGCTTCCTAGTACACCAGAAACAGCAGAACTATTTGTTTTAGTCAATAGATTAGCTGCGGATAGAGATTTTCAATTAGTTAATATTGATATAGTTGAAAAGATAAAAGATAAAGAAGAAACAGAGCCAGTAGAAGAGAGTAGTTTAAAAACATTGAATATTAATTTTTCCCTATACAAATCTGTTAATAGTAATGAAGAAGAAACTGTGTATGAAACATTTAAACTATACTTAGCTGATTTAGAGTCTAATTTACGTTTAATGGATATTCAGACTATTAGTTTTGACATATTAGAAGAAGTAATAGAAGAAGAGGAGGACGTAGAAATAGGAGAAGTATTTACCTTTTCTATGATCATGCATTATAAATAAAAGTATGAAGGATAAAAAAATAATGACAATTAGCTTACTTATTTTCGCTGTTGTAATAATAACAGGTAGTTATTTTGTTTTTAATTCTTTAAATATTGAAAAAGTTCAAATTACTCCTGAGGAAGAGATAGAAATTCAACAAATGAGAAAATTAAAAAATGTAGCAGTGAATAATATACAGAGTTTTTTGAAAACAAGTTTATTTAATAAATATTATCCTGATTCTGTGCTAGAAGATTTATATAATAATCAGCAATATATTGATTTACAAGAAGTTGAAGTTATCATTAATATAGAAGATAATGTTGGCAATCCTAAACCCTTTACTCCTTAAATATAGTGTATGAATAAACAAGCTTTTACAAAATTTTTAGATTTTCTAAAAAGTAATAAATTTTTAAATGACGAACAGTATAACACACTTTTAAAAAAAGATTTTACATCTTTTGAAGAAGTGGAAAAAGAAATTCGTTATATTATTGTAATAGATGATGAAAAATGGTGTGAGGCTAAGAGTTTTTTCTATGAAATTGAGTATATTAGTTTAATAGGTAAGACTATTCCTTCTACTATTTTAAATATACTACCTCAAGATTTAGCTGAAAGCTATAATCTAGTTGTATTTAATCAAGATGGTAAAAATATAGAAGCAGGGTTAGTTAACCCTAGTAATTTTAAAGCTATAGAAGCTTTAAATTTTTTAGCTCGTAAGAATGAAAATAAGGTTAAATACTATATTATATCACAAGATAGTTTTAACTTCGCCTTAAAGCAATATGAGAGCTTAGGAGAGGAAGTAGGGGAAGCCTTAGACACTGCAGAAGCTATATTTGCACCTAAAGATTTAGAAATACCAGAAGAAGAAAGCTCCGATGTAGTTAAAAGTGCTCCTGTTTCTAAGATTGTATCTGTTGTTTTACGACATGCTATAGAAGGAAGAGCGTCAGATATACATATTGAACCTGTTGGTACTCAAAGTAAGGTTAGATATAGGATAGATGGTGTATTACATACTACTATTGTTTTACCTATATACGTTCACTCAGCTTTAGTTTCTAGAATAAAGGTAATGGCTAATATGAAGCTTGATGAAACTAGAATACCACAGGATGGTCGTATACACATGAATATACATAATAGAGATATAGATTTCCGTATTTCAACTATACCTTTGCTAGGTTATGAAAAAGTAGTAATGCGTATATTAGAAACACCAGAAAAAGCACCTACATTTGCAGATAATGGTTTTAGAGGATTACAATTAAAATTAATTGAAAAAAGCATAAAAGCACCAAATGGATTATTCTTAGTAACTGGTCCTACTGGATCTGGTAAATCAACTACACTATTTTCTGCTTTAAGTTATTTAAACAAAGAAGATGTGAATATAGTTACTTTAGAAGATCCAATAGAATATTACATACCAGGAGTTAATCAATCTCAGGTTAGGCCAGAAATAAAGTTTACATTTGCTACTGGTTTAAGGGCAATATTAAGACAAGATCCCGATATTATAATGGTAGGAGAAATTAGAGATAATGAAACTGCTGAGTTAGCTATTCATGCTGGTTTAACAGGACATTTTGTTTTAACTACATTACATACTAATAGTGCTTTAGGAGCTATACCTAGATTGTTTGATATGCATGTAGAACCATTTCTTTTAGCTAATACCCTTAATATAGTTATAGCTCAAAGATTAGTAGGTAAACTTTGTGAAAAATGTAAAGTAAAAGATAAATTACCTAAAGATATTTTAGATAAAATGAAAGAAATATTAAATAGTATACCAAAACAAGCTATTTATGAAGAGTTTGATATTGATAATCTTACCTTTTATAAGGGTAAAGGATGTACTCACTGTACTAAAGCAGGTTACAAAGGTAGATTAGCCGTTTCTGAAGTTATAGACATAACAAAAGAGATAAAAGATTTAATTGCTAAAGGTTTTCATAGATCAGATGTAGAAAAAGAATTAGTTAAACAACATTTTACTTCAATAGAACAAGATGCAGTATTAAAATCTCTTGCAGGTTTAACAAGTGCTGAAGAAGTGTTAAGATTAAGTAATCTTTAATTAATAAATTAAATATATGGATAATAGAATATTAATAGTAGAAGATGATGAGTTTCTTTTAGAAATGTATGTTATGAAACTTGAAAAAGAGGGTTATCAAGTATATTCAGCTGTAGATGGAGAAGAAGGTTTTAAACTAGCTCAAAAAGAAATACCTAACCTTATACTCTTAGACTTAAATCTACCTAAAATGAATGGTTTTGAAGTACTAGAAGCATTAAAAAAAGATGAAAATACTAAAGATATCCCAGTTATAGTATTAACAAACTATGCTCAAAAAGATGATATTGATAAATGTTTAGATTTAGGTGCTGATTCGTACTTAATTAAAGCTCATTTTGTTCCTAGTGAAGTTATTGGCAAAATTAAAAAAGTTTTAAATAAATAATAATGGCTGATACACTATACATCAACAGTATTTTAAGCATAGCTTCTGAAAGAAAAGCTACTGATATTCATTTAGTAGCAGGTTCTAATCCTGTTTTAAGGGTAGGTGGTATATTAACCACCTTAGTTGAAGAAAAAGTACTTACACCCGACATTATTACAGGTATTGTAGATTCTTTTCTTAGTAAAGAAGATCAAGAAAAATTAAAACAGAAAAAAGAAATAGTTACAATATATACTTGGGCAGATAAATCTCGTTTTAGAGCTAAGGTTTTCTATCAAAAGGGATATTTAGCAATTTCTCTTCGATTAATACCCAATTATATATTATCACCAAAACAATTAAATATTCCAGATGCTATTTTACAATTATTAAATCATGACAAAGGATTATTAATAGTAACAGGACCTTTTAATAGTGGTAGAACAACAACTGTTGCTAGTTTAATAGAAACACTAAATCAAAATAAAGGTTTACATATACAAACTTTAGAAAAACCAATTGAATATTTATTTGTTAATAATCAATGTATTATAGAGCAAAGAGAAGTGGGTAAAGATGTTAATTCTTTTCTTGAAGGAGTTAATAATGCTAAAGATGAAGATATTGATGTACTATTTGTAAGTTCTGTTAATGAAGATAATTTGGAAGAATCTATCTTAGAATTGTCTGAATCTGGTAAATTAGTTATTATTATACTATCAGCAGATTCAGTTATATCTTCTTTGGAAAGATTTTTAAGTAATATAGATGAATCTAGATTAGAATGGGCAAAAAATACTTTAGCCAATAATCTTACAGGAGTTATATCACAAAGACTATTACCTAAAGCATCTGGTGGTTTAACTATAGCTAATGAAGTGTTAACCACAACTACAGCTGTACAGACTAGTATAAAGAGTAATAATTTAAAACAACTAGAAAGTGTTATGCAAACATCTAAATATGAAGGTATGATAAACTTAGATAAATCACTATTAGAATTAGTAAAAGTAGGTGATTTAAAAGCAGAAGATGCTGCTATACAAGCATCTAATCCAGAGGTATTTAAAAAGAATTTTTAATATATGGCAGTATACAAATACAAAGCAAGAACAAAAGAGGGTAGAATGTCTACAGGAACAGTAGAAGCGGTTACTGAGGGTGAAGCTGCAGAGCTTTTAAGTGAAAAAGGTTTAATTGTACTTTCTTTAACAGAAACTACTTTGAAAAAAAAGAAGTCTCTTTTGCAAATGAATTTAAGTAGAGTAGGTCAAAAAGATTTAGTTATCTTCTCTCGTCAATTATCAGTTATGATTGCTGCTACAGTACCAATAGTAGAAGCATTACAGATACTATCTCAACAAACTAGTAACCCTGATTTTTCCGAAAAGATATCTCAAATAGCTGATAGTGTAGATGGTGGTATGAAATTATCTTCAGCTTTATCTAAACATTCTAATATTTTTTCTCATTTTTACACCTCAATGGTTAAATCTGGTGAAACATCTGGTAAATTAGATGAAGTTTTAGAATATTTAGCAGATCAAATGGAAAAAGACTATGATTTAATGTCTAAAATTAAAGGAGCTATGATCTATCCTTTGTTCATAATTTTCAGTATGGTAGCAGTTGGCTTTTTAATGATGGTCTTTGTTATGCCTAAAATGACACAAATGTTAACAGAAACTGGAGCTGAACTACCATTTTTAACTCAAGTTTTAATGAATGTTTCTAGTTTTATGTCTACATACTGGGTGTTAATTATTGTTCTTTTTGTTTTAGCTATTATATTATTAAAAATATGGGCTAGCTCTAAATTAGGTCGTTTAGCATGGGATGCTTTAAAGATTAAAATGCCAATATTTGGTAATATATATAAAAAGATATACATAGTTCGTTTTACTAGAAGTTTAGCTGTTTTAATTCAGGGTGGTGTGCCAATTACAATAGGGTTAAAAGTTACAGCTGAGGTAGTTGATAACAAAGCATATCAAAGTATAATTTTAGATACTGTGAAAGAGGTAGAGGATGGTAATTCTATGGCTACAATATTTCAACACTCTGATTTAATTCCTAAAATGCTTTCTCAAATGATTATCTTGGGAGAAAAAACAGGTAAGTTAGATGAAGTATTAAATAGGTTAAGTGGTTTCTATACCAGAGAAGTAGATAATTTAGTTTTAGGCTTAACTGCTTTAGTTGAACCTATCATCTTAATTATTATGGGTGTAGGAGTAGGTGGTATGGTAGCAGCTATTATAATGCCTATGTTTCAAGTAGCACAAGGATTAGCATAGTTTGTCAAAATATGATATAATATATATATAATTAATTTAATAATATATAGTTTAATTAGAGCTTAAGGAATTCCAAGTTTTAATTACTGTATATACAAAGGAGAAAAAACATGAAAAATAAAAAAGGTTTTACTTTGGTAGAACTGCTAGTGGTAATAGCTATAATAGGTATATTATCCTCTGTAGCTGTTGTTAATTTAAACACTGCTCGTGAAAAGGGTAGACAAGCTGCTGTACAAGGTCTTTTTAGTCAAACTATAGCTGCAGCTATTATATGTATTGATGAAGGGCAGGAATTGACTCATGATGGATCCAATGATTGTAATGGATCAAATAATATAACCGCTGGAACAAAAGTATGTGATAGTACAACTGCTGAATGGCCAAGTTTAACAAGTTATTCTGGATGGAGTTATGGATTCTGTAATTCACCTATTAGTGATGATACTTTTTCTTTTACCGCAGAAGATACAGGAGGCAGATCTGTTACTTGTACAGAAGATGGTTGTACCGCAACACCATAATACGATAATTTATAATGTTTAGAGTAATAAAACCTCTGTGTATACAGGGGTTTTATATTATGGTATAATATGGATATGTTTAATTATAGTAAGAAGAATAAGATTTTAATGATTGTAGGTATTATTATTATAATAATAGGTATAGTTTTTGTTGTAAGATATAATAATAGTCGTAGTTATGATTTAACTTTTGTTAGTCAATCTAATACTTTTGCTACTGGGTTAGAAAGATATTATGATAAGTTTAATGAATATCCTAAAGCTGCAAAAGTAAGTTTAGAAGAAATAGAAAGTTTAAGTAATAATGGTTTTAATGAAGTAGGTGATTTAAATTATTTTAACCGTAACTTTAAGTGGAAAAGATCAGGTACATATATTAGTGACGGGGAACAGTATTTAATTGAGTTTAGTTTAAATAATTCTTGGCCTGTGTGGAATATTCTTAATTCTAAGGGTGGTAAATGTAGAATAAATAGCAATATAATAATGGAGTGTATTTCTAAGCAATAGATTAGGAATATCTAATAGAATATGATATAATAAGACTACTATGATAGTAGTTTTTATTACAATCTTAGGGTTTTTAATAGGTAGTTTTTTAAATGTGGTTATATTTAGACTACATAGACAAGAATCATTTATTAAAGGTTCTTCTAAATGCTTGTTTTGTAAACATAGACTGTATGCTAAGGACTTAGTACCTGTTTTTAGTTATATATTCTTAAAAGGGAGATGTAGGTATTGTCAGCATAGGTTTTCTAGGCAGTATCCTTTAGTAGAAATGGCTGCTGCATTAGCCTTTGTTTTAGTGTTTATTAATCTAGTACCTAGTTTAAATATACTATATTTAAACACTAAAGATATATTACATATATTAAATTGGTTTGTTATATCTAGTTTTTTGATAGTAATCTTTGTTTATGACTTAAAGTATTTTTTGATTTTAGATATTGTTATATGGCCTGCAGTAGTGTTTGTATTTGTAGCTAATATATTTTTAGGTTTTAGTTTTTTAAACTTGTTAATTGGTTTAGTTATAGGTGGTGGGTTTTTCTACTTACAATATGCTATATCTAAGGGTAAATGGATAGGTGGAGGAGATATACTTTTAGGTATTTTAATGGGTGTTATCTTAGGTTGGCCTATGATATTAACAGCTTTGTACATAGCTTATATACTAGGTGGTGTAGTAGCAATAACATTACTATTGATGAAGAAAAAAAAGTTTGGTAATGAAATACCTTTTGGTACTTTTCTTGCTTTAGCTACTTTTGTAACTATGTTATATGGTGAAGTAATATATAATTGGTATCTTAATTTATTTTAATATAATTTTATGAAAAAAATGAGGGAAGGTTTAACTTTAATAGAAATTTTAGTTGTTATAGCTTTAATAGGTGTTATATCTACTGTTGTTGTTATAAACAACAAAAGGAGTGTGAAGTATAAACTTACATCTACTTCAGATCAATTATTATCTGATATTAAAAGAGTAAGGAATATGGCTACTTCTAGAGTGGTTATTCCTGGGACAAATGATTTCCCTATAGGTGGATATGGTTTAATGTTGAATGATCCTACAAATTACAAGATTGTAGCATATACTGTAGAAGATTTATCTAATGTAGGTGATCCCTATAATTCTCAGAATTATGTGGAAATAGCTACAACAGAATTTGATGATGACTTTAAGATAGTATCTGTAGAAAATCCTTCTAGTATGTTTTATTTTAGATTTTTTAGTGAAAATCAGTTTGATAGCGATATAGATGAAGAATATTTTAAATATGTGATTAAAGTAGCAGAAGAAGATTGTACTGGTATTTGTGAATATTCTGAAATAAGCATAGGAGAGGAAACTCCACAAGGCTTTGTTTGGGCTAATGCTGGTATTAATTATATTACTGAATACATAAATCCTATAATTCCTGGCAGTTGTTTTTTAGCTGGCACAAAAGTATTATTAGCTGATTATTCACACAAGAATATAGAGGATATACAAATAGGAGATATAGTTATGGGGTATAGTAATAATAGATATATTAAATCTAAAGTTTTAGAATTAGAATCTCCTTTTAGAGAAGGTTACTACGTCCTATCATTAGTAGATGGAAAACAGTTAAAATTAACTAATGAGCATCCAATATATATTCGTAATGCAGTTACTAAGGGTTGGGCATCTTTAGAACCAGATGTTACATATTCTGATAGTAAAATGAAAGTATTTAAAGTAAAGAATTTTGATGAAGTATTTAGTATTGATGGCTGGAAAAGAATTACTAATATTGAATATATTGCAGAAAAAGTAAAAACATATAATTTAAAATCAGTACAGGGTAATACATTTTTTGCTGATGGGGTATTAGCACATAATAAAGGTGGTGGTATGATAGATGCTCCCACTGGTTTTTAATAATATAAATGAAGAAGAAAAATAAAAATGGTTTTACACTTATAGAAGTTCTAATAGCATTAGGTGTTTTTTCTGTAGCTGTTTTAGCAGCCTTTGCTTTGGCTATGTCTAATTTAAGAATTGCTCAAGAAAATTATGATAGGGTATTGTCATCTAATTTAGCTAGAGAGGGTATAGAATTAGTTCGTAATATTAGGGATAGTAATTGGTTAAAGATTGATGCTAATTATGATTGTGATAATAGTAGTAATGGGTTACAATTTTGTGCTTGGGATGAAGGGTTAGCCGATATAAGTTTTAATTGTATAGACAATACAGGATTTAGAGAATGTACAGATAATAGTTTGTATATAAATAGTGGGTTATATGGGCATGGTAACGCTGGTCAGACTACAGTATTTAGTAGAGAAATTATTTTAAGTGATATACTAGACGGTGTTGATAAAATAGGTATTAAAGTTATTTCTACAGTATCATGGGAAAGACATGGTAAGTCTTTTGAAGAACAAGCTATAACTAATTTATATAATTGGAGAAAATGATAAAATATAATAACAATAAGGGGTTTACCTTAGTAGAGATACTTGTTTCTTTATTTATTTTTTCTTTACTATCAATAGCATTATCTGGTATATATATTGCCTTTACTAAAGCACAGAATCGTACTAATGCTTCTCAAAAGCTATTAAATGATATGCAGTATTCTATGGAAATAATGGCTAGAGAAATACGTAATAATGAGATTATGTATTTTGATCCTGATTGTGATTCTTTAATATATAATAACCCCATAGCATTTGGATCTTGTATTCTTTTAAAAAGAGAAAATGGTTCTGTTTTTGCTTTTGCCACTACCACTGATGTTACTCATGATATTTTACATTATTTAGAATTAACACATGATGATACTATTAGTCAGGATTATGGTGGTAATTATTATGTTGAGGGTGGTAACTGGGAAAATGTAGTTGTATTATTGCAACATACAAAAAATAATGCTGATATTAATTTTTTAAAGTTTGATATATCTCCTTCTATTAATCCATATTATGATAATAATAATGAACAACCCAAGGTAACCATTGGTTTGGGTGTAGAATATGTTAGTGAAAAAGAAGCAGAACAAATTAGTCATTTTTTACAAACAACAGTATCTTCTAGAATATATCGAAGATAATTTTATGTATAATATATTTAAAGAAAAAAAAGAAAGAAAAGGTATGGCTTTAGTTATGGCTCTTTTAATTTCTTCTTTAATCATGGCATCTGTATTATTATTTACTCGTATTATTCTGAATGAAATTAAAATGTCTTTAAATAGTGGTAATTCTATTTTTTCTTTCTATATCGCAGAAAGTGGTATAGAAAAAGCATTGTATGAGATAAAGGAAGGGGTTAGAACATATGATTTTATTAATTTTAATAATTTAGAAGGTGCTACAGAAGGTCTTGATGGTTATGATTATACTTTTACAACAGCTAATATTTCAAGTAAAGGTTTTACAACATACAATATATCAACATCTTCTCCTGTTCATGTAGATATTATTAATCCTGCTGGTGAAATAGCAGGTATTAATTGGAACACTGGAACAAATTTACAATATAATATTGATTGGTCAATAGATAATTGTTATTTAGGAGCTCATGGTAGTGATAGGTTGGAAGTAACATGGTCTGCTTTTATGGATAACTTTAGTAATATTTCAAGTAAAACTATATTACCTTCATGTAATTGTGGTAATATTAGTGATGATTGTGCACCAATTTCATCTAGCGATTTTTCTTCTAATAGATATTACCGTTTTAAGTTTAGATCTTTTGACGATACAATAAAAGAATTATCTTTTAATATATCAGATAATGATGGTGATGTTGGTATATTATCACAAGCTAAGATTGTAGTAGAGGGTGAGTATAATAACTCTAAGTATACTTTAGAAGCTAAAGTACCTTCTTTAGCTCCTGTGTCTGATATATTTTCCTATGTTATGTTTTCTGAACAAAGTATTAGAAAGGAGCTTTAATGGCATTATATAATTCTACAAATGGTGGTAGTTGGTTTAATAGTACTGGTTGGAGTTCTACTCAGCCATTAGATGATTGGTATGGTGTTGATATGAATTCAAATGGTTGTGTTATAGAGCTTGCTTTACAGAATAATAATCTTGTTGGTTCAATTCCTCCAGAAATAGGTAGTCTAAGTAGTTTGACCCAATTAAATTTACGTGAAAATAATCTCTCAGGTTCAATTCCTCCTAGTATAAACAACTTAACTGATTTAGAAAATATTGCTATGAGACTTAATAATCTTAGTGGTGCTGTTCCTAGTATAAACAACTTAACTAATTTAGAGACGTTATCTCTTGTTGAAAATCATTTTAGTAGCTTGCCCGCATCAATGTGTTCAAATAAACCTAATTTAACTATTGTATATTTTAGCTATAATGACCTTACTGTTAATGATTGTAATGTATATGATGATTGTTTCAATGCATTAACAGTTCCTCCAGGTATATTTGACCATAGCCCTCAAAATTCTCCAGATAATTTTAATTTTTCAAATTGTCCATAATTATAAACTATTATGAATAAGACAGAAGCTAAAAAAAGAATAGATAAGTTAGTAAAAGAAATATCTCATCATAGGTATTTGTATCATGTATTAGATAAGCAAGAAATATCTGATAGTGCTTTAGATTCTTTGAAAAAAGAATTATTTGATTTAGAGAAAGAATATCCTGTATTGATTAGAAAAGATAGTCCTACACAAAGAGTAAGTGGTAAAGCTTTAGATAAATTTAAAAAAGTTAAACATAATACTAAGATATTATCTTTAGCAGATGCTTTTAATTACAATGATTTAAAGAATTGGGAAGAAAGAAATGAAAAAATATTAAAAGAAAAAGTAAAAGATTATTATACTGAATTAAAGTTAGATGGTTTAACTGTAGTATTAACATATATAAATGGTGTATTAGACAAAGGTGCTACTAGAGGAGATGGTAAAGCGGGAGAAGATGTAACTAATAATCTTAAAACTATAACTTCTATACCACTATCATTAAAATGTAAGAACTTACCTAGAGAAATAGAAGTTAGAGGAGAGGTTGTGATGAATAAAAAGGTATTTAATGAAATTAATAGACAAAGAAAAAAGAAAGGTTTAAGTGTATTTGCTAATCCTAGAAATATAGCTGCTGGTAGTATTAGACAATTAAACCCTAATATAGCTAGAGACAGAAGATTAGATTGTATAGTATTTGAATTAATTACAGATTTAGGACAGAAAGATCATGAAGAAAGTCATGAAATATTAAAAGATTTAGGATTTAAAACAAGTCCATATAATGAAAAGTGTAAGAATATATGTGAAGTAGATAAGTATCTAAAGAAGTGGGTAGAAAAAAGAAAGTCTTTACCATATGAAACTGACGGTAGTGTAATTGTAGTAAATAATATTAAACAAGAAAAGATACTAGGACATATAGGTAAAGCAGAAAGGTGGATGATAGCGTTTAAGTTTCCTGCAGAACAAGTTACTACTAAAGTATTAGATATTGAAGTTCAAGTAGGAAGAACAGGTGCTTTAACACCTGTAGCTGTACTTAAACCTGTTTCTGTAGCTGGTAGTATAGTATCTAGGGCTACATTACATAATATAGATGAAATAAAGAGATTAGATGTAAGAATAGGGGATACAGTTATAATCCAGAAAGCAGGAGATATAATACCTGATATAGTTAAGGTGTTAGTTAACTTAAGAACAAAGAAAGAAAAGAAATATAGATTTCCTAAAGTATGTCCCGCTTGTCATAGTAAGGTTAAAAGAAAAGATAATGAAGTAGCATACTATTGTTCAAATAGTAAATGTTATGCAAAGAATATAGAAAGTTTAATACATTTTGTTTCTAAAAAAGGATATAATATTGAAGGTTTAGGTAATAGTATTATTAAACTATTATCAGATAAAGGATTAATAATTACTTTTGCTGATATATTTAGATTAAAGAAAGGTGATCTATTATCTTTAGAAGGTTTTGCTGAAAAAAAAGTAAATAATACTTTGAGTAGTATACAAGAGTGTAAAGAAGTAATTTTATCTAGATTTATATATTCTCTTGGTATTAGACATGTTGGTGAAGAAACAGCTATTAGTTTAGCTAAACATTTTAAACATTTTAATAGTTTTAAAAATAGTAAGAAGGAAGAATTGGAAGATTTACAAGATATTGGTCCTGAAGTAGCTAAGTCTATAGTTAAATATTTTGAAGATAAATATAATATTAAAGTTGTAGAAGATTTATTTGAATTAGGTATTAAGATTAAAGAAGAAGATTATTCAAGCAATATACTAGAAGGCAAGACTTTTGTATTTACAGGATCTTTAAGTGTTAGCAGAGATAAAGCTAAGAGTATAATTAGAAAAGCAGGAGGTAAAGTAGTGTCTTCTGTATCTAAGGGTTTAGATTATTTAGTTATAGGTAAAAAACCTGGTTCTAAGTTAAAAAAAGCTGAAGATTTAAATATTAAAATTATAACTGAAAAGGAATTATTAAAATATGAAGAATAGTATAAAAGAACAATCAAATAATTATTTTAAAATATTTAAAGAAGAAAAGTTTGATTTATTAAATAATCAAATAGATGAAGATCAAGATTTAATTACAAGAAAGAATTTTGTTGGTCATGTTACTGCTAGTGGTTTTGTTATATGTGGTAATCAAGTTTTATTTATATTCCATAATAAGTTTAAAAGATACATGCAACCTGGTGGGCATTTAGAATTGGTTGATTCTAATGTTATTGAAGCTGCTAAAAGAGAAGTAGAAGAAGAAACAGGGTTAAAGGATATAATCTTACATGATTGGTGTATAGATAATGATTGTCCAATAATAATAGATAGTCATATTATACCTGAGAATAAAGAAAAAGGAGAAGATAAGCATCATCATCATGATTTTCTATACATATTTAAAACAAAGAATAAAGATATTATATTGCAAGAAGAAGAGGTTTCTAATTTTAATTGGAAAGATATAGATAAGATTGATGAAAATAATCCTACAATGCTTAAAGCAGTAAAGAAAATTAAGGCATTAAATATTTGCTAAAACATCTTAAATAACATATTATTATACTATGAAGTTTAGTAAAAAAGAAGTATTACACTTAGCTGATTTAACTAAATTAAAGTTAAGTGAAGAAGAGATTAAAACCTATCAAAAACAATTGGGAGATGTTTTGAATTATGTTGATAAAATAAATGAATTAGATTTAGATAAGATAAAAGAAAGTTTAACAGGTGTAGAGGGTTTAGATGTATCTCTACCTCGTTTAGATATAGTAGAGGAATCTAGTCCTGAAACCATAAGTCATGCTTGTAATGTAAAAGATAATTATATAATATCACCTAAAGTATTTAACGATGAAGATTAATTTAGAAAAATTAAGTATAGATAAAATACAAGCTGGATTTAAGTCTGGTGATTTTACTAGTTTAGAATTAACTAGAGAGTATTTAAAAAGAATAAAGAAAGATAAAACTAATTCTTTTCTTTCTATAAATCCTAAGGCTGAAGAAGAAGCTAAAAAAGCTGATCAGAGATTAAAAAATGGTAAACCAACTATATTAACAGGTATACCTTTAGCAGTTAAAGATATAATTTTAGTTAAAGATTTGAAAGCTACTGGTGGGTCTAAAATATTAGAAAACTATACAGCTAGTTATACAGCAACAGCAGTTCAGAGATTAAAAGATGCTGGTATGATTATACTAGGGAAAACTAATTGTGATGAGTTTGCTATGGGTTCTTCTAACGAAAACTCTGCTTATGGTCCTGTATTAAATCCTCATGATATTACCAGAGTGTCTGGAGGTTCTTCTGGAGGTTCTGCAGTAGCTGTAGCTAATAATTTAGCTCCTGTGTCATTAGGAACAGATACGGGTGGTTCTATACGTCAACCAGCTAGTTTCTGCGGTATAACAGGTTTAAAACCTAGCTATGGTCGTGTTTCTCGTTATGGTTCTATGGCTATGACTTCTTCCTTAGATCAAATAGGTCCTTTTGCTAATAATGTAAAAGATTTAAGCTATATATTACAATATATGGCTGGATTTGATAAAAAAGATGCTACTAGTTCAAGGGAGGGGGTTTCTAAATTATCTTTTAGTAAGAAGAAATATACAATTGGTATTCCTAAAGAATATTTTGGCAAAGGTATTGATAAAGAGGTTAAGGATAAAATAGAGGAGAGTATTAAATTGTTAAAAGATAATGGGTATATAATTAAGAAAGTAAGTTTACCATATACAGATTATGCTTTAGCTGCATATTATTTACTGATGCCAGCTGAAGTTAGTTCTAACTTAGCTCGTTATGATGGAATACTATATGGAAAGTGTGGTAAAAAGAATATGAGTTTAGAGCAATGGTATTCATATGTTCGTAGTAATGGTTTTGGTTCAGAGGTAAAAAGAAGAATTATTTTAGGAACATATATACTATCTGCAGGATATTATGATGCTTACTACAAAAAAGCTCAGAAAATTAGAACATTGATTAAAAAAGATTTTTCAAAGGTTTTTAGAAAAGTAGATATATTATTAACACCAGCTACTCCTACAACTGCCTTTAAGATAGGTGAGAAGATTAATGATCCTATGCAAATGTATTTATCTGATGTATTTACTGTAGGGGCTAATATAGCTGGTATAACTGCTTTAGTTTTACCTATCGGTAAAGATAATAATAATTTACCTATTGGATTACAATTATTAGGTAATAGTTTTAAAGAAAATGATTTATTTTCTTTAGCTAGTTTTTTAGAAAGTAAAATAAAAATATGGGTAACAAGTTAAAAGAAAGAATTTCTAGTGCTTTAGCAGGTAGTTATTATAAAAAGTGGCACAAAAGATGGTGGGGTATTATTTTAATATTTTTTATTATTATGATAATCATTTTTATACTTTTTATTGCTTTTTTAGTGGTTAGAGATTTAAATTATTTTAAACAAGGTAAATTTTATGATAAAGAAACAAACTTATGGTTTACAGAACAAGAATTTAAAACTCAACAAAAAGATGTAGCTGATTTAATGACGGAAGATGATCCTTGGTTGGGCACAGAAGAGCCATTTGTTTCTATTCTTGCTTACGAATCTTTTGGATGCCCTGTTTGCAAAGAGGAGCAACCAGAAATAAAAAAGATGATAACTAATTTTAGTTCATTGGTTAGATTTATACCAAAAGATTTTCCTACAGAGGGTATGCATAAAGATGTCCTTAATGCTCACTTAGCAGCCAATTGTGCTAATGAACAGGGTAAGTATTGGGAATATAGAGATGTTCTTTTTCTTAATCAAGATGATTTTACTAAGAATAATTTAAAAGTGTTAGCTAAAAATTTAGGTTTAAATATTGATGAATTTAATTATTGTTTAAATGAAGAAAAGTTTATTCAAGAAGTAAGACAAGATTTTGCTACTGGTGCTCAGTTAGGTGTTATAGGTACGCCTAGCTATATTGTTAATGGTACTTTAATTTCTGGATCTTTGACTTATGATAAATGGAGAAAAATAATTAGTTATATTCTTAATAATTTTTAATGTTTTTACATAATTATTTACCTAACTCTATTTTATTTTCTTTTGGATCAATAACATTACATTGGTATGGTTTAATTTTAGTTTTAGCTATTATATTATCTAGTATATATGCTAGATATTTTTTAATTAAAGATAATATTTTATCTAAAAAGAAAGTAGAAGATTTATTCTTCTACTTAATTATATTTGGTATTATTGGTGCTAGATTAGGACATGTTATATTATTTAATTTATCATACTATTTAAATAATCCTTTAGATATATTTAAAATATGGAATGGTGGGATATCAATACAAGGTGGGGTCATAGCTGGGTTTTTAGTATTAATATATTATACTAAGAAATATAATTTATCTTTTTGGAAACTAGCAGGTTATTTATCACCAGCTTTAA
>CAYMZA010000005.1:0-29251 GCA_964394835.1 uncultured Gammaproteobacteria bacterium | reverse complement strand
TAGTTGGTTTACCTAATGTAGGTAAATCTACAATATTTCAAGCATTAACTAAAAACAAGGTAGAAGCTGCTAACTACCCTTTTTGTACTATAGATCCTAATGTGGGAATAGTTACAGTACCTGATAAAAGATTAGATCAATTAGCTAAAATGTCTAAGTCTGAAAAGATAATACCTACAGCTATTGAATTTGTAGACATAGCTGGTCTTGTTAGTGGAGCTTCTAAGGGAGAAGGTTTGGGTAATAAATTCCTATCACATATCAGAGAAGTAGATGCTATAGTTCAAGTTATAAGAAATTTTGAAGACGATGATATTATTCATGTAAATGGAAAAATAAATCCTGAAGATGATAAGGATGTAATAAACTTAGAGTTAATACTATCTGACTTAGATACACTTGTTAAGCATTTAAACAAAGTTATAAATAAAATGAAAGGCCCTTATGACAAAACACTAGACAAAGAAAAAAAAGTTTTAGAAAAAGCTAGAGTATTATTAGAAGATAATAAACTATTAAATAATACAGGGTGGGAAGAAGAAGAATTTAAAGTATTAAAACAATTAAATCTTTTAAGCATAAAACCAATTATATATTTATATAATATATCTGAAGATGATATTAATAAAGAATTAAACTTACCTGAAAATACTATATCTATATGTGCTAAATTAGAATCTGATCTAGCTGATTTGTCTGAAAAAGAAACTAAAGAATATTTAAAAGAGTTAGGAATAAAAAAGACAGGTTTAGATAATTTAATAACTAAAAGTTATGATTTATTAAATTTAATTACTTTTATAACAACAGGCCCTGAAGAAACTAAAGCTTGGACTACAAAAAAAGAAACTAAAGCTCCTCAAGCAGCAGGAGTAATACATACTGATTTTGAAAAAGGATTTATAAGAGCAGAAGTAATAAACTGGAAAGAATTATTAGAATCAAAGAGTTGGAATAATGCCAAGGATAAAGGATTAATTAAAATGGAAGGTAAGGAATATATAATTAAAGATGGTGATACTGTACATTTTCATTTTAACTAAAAACATCCTACTATTGACAAAAACATATAAATATAGTAAGGTGTATTGTTATATAGGTTCATTAACAAAAATAGGATAAATACCCCAAAGAACAAGAAGAAACGACACCTAAGGAGGAAGACATGGGCTCTGAAAAAGAGAAAAAAACTTATGTTTTTGTAGATGGAGAAAATATTTTTTTCTCTGTTTTAAATCAATACAACAGAGAATTAAATTTTAATAAGGTCATCAACTGGATGATCAAACTATATGGACCAATAAAAGTCCTTGCATATGCACATTTTTCTGAAGATAATAAAGGGTTATCATATAGGATTAAAAAACATCTAGATGCTTGTCCATATACTCAAGTCTTTGATACAAGAAAAGGAGACAAAGCTGCTCCTGAACAAAGTGATAAGGATATAATCATTGCATCTACTGTTGGAGAAAATGGATTATTCAAAAACCATAGCTCCTACAAAAGATGTATCTTCATGACTGGTGATGCTATGATACTACCAGTAGCCAGTTTTGCTGTAAATGAACTAAATATTCCTGTCACCATTATCGGTGAGAAGCATACGATGAGTTCATTGTATGGCACAGCTGGAATTGATGTACTACATCTTTCCGCAGAAGATAATAATTTCTTCACAGAAGAAAGTAAAGAAGAGTATAATAAAACAAAGCTATACAACGCTTTAATAAAAACAGCTAAAGAAGGTCGAGAAGGTCAAGCAGCAAAGGGTTGGTACAACACATATACATCATTAATTGACATTATGGCAAAGTGCTACCCAAGAGAATTGGTTGAAAGCAACCTGAAAGAACTTCTTGAAGCTGGAATTCTTATTCAAGAGAACTCAGACAAACAACATGATGATGGTGAATTTGTACAAGTCATCAAAGCTAATGACTGAGTAATATATCCTGCTACTGTTAACACGGTAGCAGGTTTTTTATTTACATTAAAATATGATATACTTTAATTATATAGTTCTTTTATACTTTTTTGATTAACTTTTATATTAACTAAAATGTGTTAATAAAACACAACAAATCAGATAATTAGTTGAATAAAACATTATTCAAAAAAATAATACAATTGAATATGAATACATGGAAGTTTAGTGAACTCTACCTACATTGGGGCAGGTGGAGTTCTTTTTTTAGTAATAAACATAGCATCTCCAAAAGAAAAGAATCTATATTTTAATTTAATAGCTTGGTTATAACTTTTTAATATTAACTTCCTAGAAACTAAAGCAGATACCATAAATAATAATGAACTCTTAGGCAAATGAAAGTTTGTAATTAAATCATCTACAAATTTATACCTATACCCAGGATAAATATATATATCTGACCATTTACTACCGGAAGATAATTTACCCCGCTTATCACTAAAAGATTCTAATGCTCTAGCTGTGGTTGTACCTATAGCAATAATATTCTTTTTTTCTTTTTTTAATTTATTTAATTCTTTGGCAGTATTATTATCTATACTAACCCATTCTTTATGTATTTTATGTTTTTTAATATTTTCAACTTCCACGGGTTCAAAAGTACCTAAACCAACATGAAGTACAATCTTAAAAACTTTAATATTTTTTTTCTTTAATTCTTTAAAAAGCTTATCAGTAAAATGTAATCCTGCTGTAGGCGCTGCTACAGATCCTCTTTCTTTAGCATACACTGTTTGATAATCTTTTTTAATCTTTTTACTATCCTCTATTTTAATATATGGCGGTAATGGTGTATGACCTATACTATCAATTATTTTATCTAACTTATTACCATGATAATTAAATTTAACTTTATACAATTTATTATCTTTTTCTATCACCTTAGCTTCTAATTTCTTTTCTAAGAATAAAATATCATTTTCTTTTATATTCTTACCTTTAATCATTACCTCCCAAATATTATCTTTTGTCTTTTCTATTAAAAATATTTCAATACTACCTCCTGTTTTTTTCTTGCCCAACAATCTAGCAGGAAATACTTTTGTTTCATTTATAACTAAAACATCATTAGAGTTTAAAAGCTTGGGAAGATTATAAAAAAAATCATGCTCTATTTTCCCACTAACTCTATTTAAAATTAAAAGTCTAGAATGATCACGAGGCTTTATTTGCTCTTGAGCAATTAATTCTTTTGGTAAATTATAATTAAATAAATCAATTTTCATTCTAATATATTATCTCTTTTTGAATAAATACAACCACAATAATCTTGTCTATAGAAGTTTTCTTGTTTTGAAAGCATACAAGACTTTTTAAAACCATCTTTCTTTTTCCAATCCTTATCTAAGAATTCAATTCCTACACTTTCTGCTAATCTATTACCAACCATGCTAATTTGTTTAAAATCTTTATGTGGACTAATTGATAATACAGAGGCCCATATATCATATTTTTCTTTTTTAGCTTTCAATGCTGTTTCTTTTAAACGAATATCAAAACAAACTTCACATCTTTTTCCTTTCTCTAGTTCATCTTCTAATCCTTTAGTTTTTTTAAACCACTCATCATCATTATATTCTCCCTCTTCAAAATTAATACTATTACTCTTAGCATATTCTTTAATTTCATCTCTTCTTGATATATATTCTTCCTTTGGATGAATATTTGGGTCATAAAAATAAATAGTTACCTCATATTCTTGAGATAACTCTTGTATTGGATATATAGCACAAGGAGCACAACATACATGTAACAGTAACCTTTTCATAACTATTTCTTGTCTTTTTTACTTTCTAAATATTCATATGTCTTATCGGTAGCTATTCTACCTTTAGAGGTTCTACTTAAAAATCCTAATTGCATTAAATATGGTTCAAATATCTCTTCAATAGTACCTGCTTCTTCTTGAACAGAAGCAGCTAATGTTGTTAAACCAACAGGACCACCATTAAAATTATTAACAATAACCTCTAATAGTCTTCTATCTAAACTATCTAAACCATGCTTATCTATCTCCATTAAATCTAAAGCTTTTTTTGTTAGCTCTAATGAAGCATTACCATCACCCTTAACTTCTACATAATCTCTTACTCTTTTTAATATCCTGTTAGCAATACGAGGTGTAGCTCTACTACGATCTGCTATTTCCTTACTAGCTTCTTTGTCTATCTTAATATCTAAAATATCTGCTGACCTTACAACAATATCAGCTAATTCAAATGGTTCATAGAAATTTAAACGAAAAGTAACACCAAAACGATCACGTAATGGTGAAGATATTAAATTATATCTTGTTGTAGCACCTATTATTGTAAACTTTGGTAAATCTAATCTTACTATTTGAGCAGAAGGACCTTTTCCTAAAATAATATCTAAAGCAAAATCTTCCATAGCTGGATAAAGTATTTCTTCAATAGTTTTATTTAAACGATGAATTTCATCTATAAATAAAATATCACCTTCTTGCATATTAGTTAAGATAGCTGCTAAATCACCTGCTTTAGAAATGGCTGGACCAGACGTTACTTTAACACCCACCCCCATTTCTTTGGCTATGATATGAGCTAGAGTTGTTTTACCTAAACCAGGAGGACCAAATAAAAGTACGTGATCAATACTTTCTTTTCTTTTTTGAGCAGCTTCTAAAACAATTGAAAGATTATTCTTAATTTGTTGTTGACCAATATAATGTTCTAAACACTGCGGCCTTAAATTAAGATCTAATAATTTATCATCGCCCTGTTCTTTAGTTGCTACAATTCTATCTTCTAACATAATACAAGATTATCATTAAAATAGAAGATTTACAAGTAAATAAAAATCCCTTAGCAGGGAAATTTATTTTTTTATTTATTATACAAATGCTACTGAAGAAACTTTGTCATCTTCATTTTTAAAGCTCATTAATCTAACTCCTTGTGTTGCTCTACCTAAAACATTAACTGATTTTATAGGTAAACGAATAACTTGTCCATTTTTAGATATAATAATTACATCTTCATTTTCTAATTTACGACTAATTATTTTAGCAGAAGCAATCTTCCCTGTTTTATCAGTAATCTGTGCTGTTTTAATACCACTACCACCCCTTCCTTGTACCTTGTATGCAGAAAGATTTGTTCTCTTACCATAACCATTGTCCATTACTACTAGCAGCTGTTCATCTTTACTAACCTTGCCATCTAGAATCAAATCAACACCTACTACATGATCTTCTTTTTTTAATCGTATAGCTCTAACTCCACCAGCACCTCTACCCATAGCTCTAACATTATTTTCTTTAAATCTAATAGATTGACCATTGGTAGTTACTAAAACAATATCATCCTTACCACTAGATGTTCTAACCCAACCCAATCTATCATCACCCTTTAGTTTAATAGCTATTAACCCTGAACGTCTAACATTTTTAAATTGACTAACTTCAACTCTTTTAATATTACCATTATATGTAACCATTACAAAATATTTAAAAGCGTTAAAATCTTCACTTTGTAACACAGAAGATATTTTTTCATTAGGAGCTAATTGTAATAAATTAACAATATTCTGACCTTTAGCCGTACGAGATGTTTGAGGTATTTCATATGTTTTTATTTGAAATACTCTACCCCTTGTAGTAAAGAACATTAAATCTGCGTGAGTATTAGTAGAAAAGAAAAGTTGTACCTCATCTTGTTCTTTGGTTGTTAATCCTATTACTCCCTTCCCACCCCTTCCTTGGGTTTTAAAACTTTCTGGAGGTAATCTTTTTATATACCCATCATGTGTCATTGTAACAACAGTTGATTCATTTGGTATTAAATCTTCTGTATTCATTTTATCTATAGCTGATTTAACAACTTTAGTTCTTCTCTCATCAGAAAATTTTTCTCTTAGCTCTGTTAATTCTTTTTTAATAATATTTAAAATTTTAACCTTACTCTTAAGTATAGCTGTTAATTCTTTTATAATCTTTAATTTTTCTTTTAATTCATCTTCTATTTTTAAACGTTCTAGATTAGCTAAACTTTGTAATTTCATTTCTAGAATAGCTATACTTTGTTTTTCTGAAAGCTTAAACTTTTTCATTAAATTAAGTTTAGCTACTTCTTTATCTTTAGATGCTTTAATAGTTTTTATAACAGCATCTATCTTATCTAGGGCTTTCTTAAGTCCTTCTAAGATATGTGCCCTATCTTTAGCTTTATTTAAATCAAACTTAGTTCTTCTAACAACAACATCTTGACGATGTTTAATGTATTCTTCAAGAATATCTTTTAGACTTAGCACTCTTGGTTGTAACCCATCTATTAAAGCTAAAGCATTAACATGGAACTTTTCTTGTAAAGAAGTGCGTTTATATAAATTATTCAAAACTTTTTTAGGATAAGCATCTTTCTTTAAATAAACAACTATTCTTACGCCATCCTTATCTGACTCATCACGCAAATCTTTAATACCATCTAATTTCTTCTCCTTAACTAAATTGGCCATCTTTTCTAATAGCGTAGCCTTATTGACCTGATATGGTATTGAACTAATAATAATTTGAAATTGATCCGTCTTACTTTCTACTATTTCAGCTTCTCCACGAACTACAATACCACCTCTACCTGTAGCATATGCAGTTTTAATATCGTCTATATTATACATAATTCCACCAGTAGGGAAATCAGGACCTTTAACAAACTTCATTAAATCATAAATATTAGAATCTGGTTTATCAATTAATAGTTGAATAGCATCTACTAATTCTCCTAAATTATGTGGCGGTATATTAGTAGCCATACCAACAGCAATGCCCGTTGCACCATTTAATAATAAATTTGGGAGCTTAGCTGGCAATACTTTAGGCTCTTTATGTGATCCATCATAATTTGGTATAAAATCAACAGTATTTTTTTCAATATCAAACATTAATTCTTCAGCTAATGCTTGTAATTTTGCTTCTGTATACCTCATGGCAGCAGCATTATCACCATCCATTGAACCAAAGTTACCCTGACCATTAACCAGTGTATATCTTAAAGAAAAATTTTGAGCCATTCTAACCATAGAATCATATACAGCAGAATCTCCATGTGGGTGATATTTACCTAACACCTCACCAACGACAGTAGCTGATTTTCTAAACTTAGCAGTATGCCTTAAACCAATGCTCCACATAGCATAAAGAATACGTCTATGAACAGGTTTTAACCCATCTCTAACATCTGGTAAGGCGCGAGATACGATAACACTCATAGCATAATCAAGATAAGATGCCCTCATTTCACTGACTATAGACAGAGGTTCTATATTCCCTTTATTATTTTCTTTTTTAACTTCTTCTTCAGTTTTTTTCTTTTTCACCATTGTATTATTAATTATTATCTAAAACTTCTTCTGTTGAAGTAGACACATTGCTTAAATATTCTTTAGTTGTTTCTATTAAAAGCTCTTGTTTATGCATTCTATTAAATTCTTTCTGTAAATTATTGAATTCTAACATACCTAATTCTACACTATCTCCAATACCAGATGTAAAATCTGATGTTTTTTTAGCTGTGGATTCCCAAATATCTTTTTCAACAGAAAAATCAACATTGGTACCAGGCAAAAACTTCCATAATGAAACAGTGCTCAAAACAAAAGTTACTACCACTAAAAAAAATAATATCCCTAATTTATTTTTACTTTCATTTAAAAATAACATGATTATATTTTTAAAATAATTAATTTCATTTCATCTTGTGGTAAGTTTTTCTTTTGTATTTTAAACTTACTCTCTATTTCTGCTTTAGTACCAAACTCTTTAACAAAGTTATTTATATTTTCAGCCTTTAGTTTAAAGCTCCCAGCAGAATGACAACTTGGTATTACAATTCTAGGTTCTACTTGACGTACTATTTTATTAGCTTCTTTTGGTGTTGTTAAATCTCCACCACCTACTGGTAAAATTAAAACATCTGCTCCTTCTATTAATTCTAAATCTTTATCTTCTAACTCTTGATTATTAAATTCACCAAGAAAAGCTATTTTAACACCATCATAAATAATTAAATAGACAATGTTTTTATTTATTTCTCTACCGTATATAAAAATATTATTAGTTTCATATTCTCCAGCTGAAAAAATAGTAAAAGCTTCTTTATTAAACTTAACTTTTTTAACTTGACTAGGATTAGAAAATAAAATGATATCAGATTTAAACTTACTAAACTTAGTGGATTTATCCAAAGAATATGGATTTAAAACTATAGTTCTATTACTATCTTGTAGTTTAAAATAATTAAAACCCTTCCATGAAATTGTCATATTTTACTTAATTTTATCTGTATTAAATCTATCTAATTTTACCATAAAAATACTGTAAAGTAAAGTATAAAAAGGGTAGAAATACACTAAAAAACATACATATTACTTACTCTTGATTTATTTCTTTGTTTATGGTAATGTAATCCCACTAAAGAACATTATTTTAGTATTTAATAAATGCTCTTATATGAGCAGCTTGTTTGAAAAAACAGGTTAAATTTAATAATTAATATGACAGAAGAAAAGAAAACATCAAGTAATGCAATGGATGAATTACTTGATAAACAAAAAAGTACTTTACCAATACCTAGGGTGGGAGATCTAGTAGAAGGTGAAATTATAAGTATTTCTAAAAATGAAATATATATAGATTTAACTGGAATTACTACTGGAATTATACGTGGTAAAGAAATTTATGATGAATCAGGAGGCTCTTCTGATTTAAAAGTAGAAGATAAGATTAGTGCCACTGTTATAGCTTTAGATAATGAAAATGGATACATGGAATTATCTTTACGAGAAGCGGGTCATAAAAAAGCTTGGGATAACTTAGAAAAACTACACAAAAATGGAGAAATTGTACCAAGTAAGATAATTGATGCTAATAAAGGTGGTTTAATGGTTAAAGTAGGTAATGTTATAGGGTTTTTACCTGTATCTCAATTATCAATAGATCATTATCCCCGTATTGAAGGCGGTGATAAGAATAAAATCTTAGCTCACTTAAAAGAATTTATTGGGGAAGAATTTAAAGCTAAAATAATTGATATTAACGAAAAAGAAGAAAAGTTAATTGTTTCTGAAAAAGCAGCTTGGAATGAAAAACAAAAGAAAGCTGTTTCTAAATATAAGAAAGGAGATAAAGTAAAAGGTAAAATTACTGGAGTTGTAGACTTTGGTGCTTTTGTTGAATTTGGTAATAATCTAGAAGGTTTAATCCATATTTCTGAATTAGCATGGCAAAGAATAGATAACCCTCGTAATATTGTTAAAGTTGATGATATAGTAGATGCAGAAATAATAGATATAGAGGATAGTAAAATATCTTTATCTATCAAAAAATTACAAACTGATCCTTGGGTAATTGTAACTAAAAAATACAAACCAGGACAAACGATAAAAGGAGTTGTTTTAAAAGTTAATCCTTTTGGAGCTTTTGTAGAATTAGATGATGATATACATGGTTTAGTTCATATTTCTGAATTAAGCGAAAAGAAAATTAATAATCCTAAAGATATTATTACTGTTGGTAAAAAATATGAATTTACAATACTAAGCATTGAACCGGATAAACATCGTTTAGGTCTATCATTAAAAACTACTGACAAAAAAGAAGAAGAAAAGAAAAAGAAGGTAAAGAACAAAGAAGAAAAGAAAGTAGAAGAGAAAAAAGATAAAGAGGATAAGAAAGATAATAAGAACAAAGAAGAAAAGAAAGTAGAAGAGAAAAAAGATAAAGAGGATAAATAAAAATATGAAAAAAATAATTAAAAACTTTGTAATCTTCTTTCTAGTTTTTACTATAATAGCTGGTATTTTTAGCCTTTATGATAATAAAGATGAAGGGATAAAAAATATTGGTATTGTAAAATTAATTCAAGAAATAAACAATGAAGAGATAGAAAGTATAGAAGTTAGTGGTAATAAACTAAATATTGTTTTGAAGAATCAAGAAAAACAAATTGTTCAAAAAGAAATTAACGAAAGTTTAAGTAGCGTATTTAATAACTATAATGTTCCTACTGAAAAAATTTCTAAAATTGATATAATTATCAAAGATGAACCAAACTCTGGTATGTTTATATCAACTATTCTACCATTTTTACTACCAATTTTAATAATCTTTGGTTTAATCTGGTTTATGATGCGCCAAGTTAAGGGTGTAAACAGTAAAGCAATGACATTTGGTCAAAGTGGAGCTAAAACAGCTGATAAAGAAAAAATAAAGGTTAATTTTCAAGATGTAGCAGGTGCTGCAGAAGCTAAAGAAGACTTAGTAGAAGTAGTGGGATTTCTTAAACAACCACAGAAATTTATATCTCTAGGTGCTAAAATACCTAAAGGTATACTATTATTAGGAGCTCCTGGTACTGGTAAAACATTGCTAGCCAGAGCAGTTTCTGGAGAAGCAAAAGTCCCTTTCTTTCATATATCTGGTTCTGAGTTTGTAGAAATGTTTGTTGGTGTTGGTGCTTCTCGTGTTAGAGACCTATTTAAAAAAGCTAAAAAAGCTTCCCCTTGTATTATATTCATAGATGAAATTGATGCTGTTGGAAGAAGAAGGGGTGCTGGCCTAGGTGGATCTCATGATGAAAGAGAACAAACTCTTAATCAGATACTAGTTGAAATGGATGGCTTTGATAATGAAACAAATGTTATTGTCATAGCTGCTACTAATAGACCTGATGTATTAGACCCTGCTCTTTTACGTCCTGGTAGGTTTGATAGACAAGTAGTAATTGATTTGCCTGATATTAAAGATAGAGAAGCTATATTAAAAATACATGCTAAGAAAAAACCATTAGAAAAAGATGTTGATTTACATATAGTTGCTCAAAGAACACCTGGTTTTTCTGGAGCTGATTTAGCAAATGTTTTAAATGAAGCAGCTATTACCGCTGGTAAGGGTAATAAAAAAACAATATCTAATGAAATAGTTCTAGATGCCATTGAAAGAGTGCTATTAGGTAGAGAAAGAAAAAGTCATATTTTATCTGAAGAAGAAAAAAAGATTACTGCCTACCATGAAGCGGGTCATGCTTTAGTGGCACATATATTACCAAATGCTGACCCTGTTCATAAGATATCTATAATCTCTAGAGGAAGAGCAGCTGGATATACCATTAACTTGCCCAAAGAAGAAAAGAAAATGAAAACATACTCTGACTTTATAGATACCATGGCTGTATTACTAGGTGGTTATGCTGCTGAACAAATCTTCTTTAATGAAATAACCACTGGCGCAAGTAGTGACTTAAAGAAACTTACTAATCTAACTAAAAAAATTATTACCCAATTTGGAATGGATGAAGAGCTAGGGCCTCGTACTTTTGGTGAAAAAGATGAGATGGTTTTCTTAGGAAAAGAAATACATGAAAGAAGAGACTATAGTGAAAAAACAGCTGAAGTAATTGATGAAAAAATATCTCAATATATTAATCAAGCATTAAAAACTGCTAAAAAAACTATTGAAGATAACAAAGAAAAGATGAATAAAATAGTAGATGTTCTATTAAATAAAGAAACTATTGAGAAAAAAGAGTTTGAAGAATTAATGAAATAAACAAAAGAAAATAAGTAAAAAGCCTCTGGTTAATTCAGTGGCTTTTATTTTTCCCAAAAATGTTGTATAATAAAGATATTAAAAAAATAAAGATAAAAGTATGGGATCATTTTACAAAAAAATTTATTCTAAATCTTGGCAAGCAATAAAAAAGAATTTTTATTTATTATTCTTTGGTTTATTTGTCTCCATTTTAGGATTTAATGAAATTAAAACAATTTTAAGTTTACCAGAAGCTAATCCTGATTTTATAAGTTCTAACATCGTTTCTTTGGTAAACTCCATTAGAGTAATATCAGTGGCAAATATTACTACAAGCAACCTACCAGCCTTATTAAACCTTATTGGTGTATTTATAGTATTAACTATAGTTATAATACTTGCCATATCATCAGAGGGTGCACTTATTGCCTCTGTTAAACAAAATGGAAATAATAAGTTTAAAAAATATTTTCAAATAGGCATAGAAAAATTTTGGCCTCTTTTAGGAATTAATATAATTAATGCTTTAATAGGGTATTTCTTTATCTTAATAATAATAGAACCACTACTATACTTTACTGTTAATATGCCAACAAATATTTTATATTTATTACTATCATTAGTAGTATTCTTTGTATTAATACCTATAGTAATTATAATTTCTTTTGTTACTCGTTACGGAGCTGCTTATGTAGTATTAAAAAATCAAGGTTTATGGAAAGCATTTGTTAATGGCTGGTCTTTGTTTAAAATCAATTGGTTAATTACAATAGAAAATGCTATTTTAATATTATTTGTAACTACAATATTCTATATAATATTGTTTACAATGGTTACAATATCTTTCATACCTTTTATTGCATTATTATCAATAATATCAACAAACATGATACTATTCTGGATTTCTACTACATTAGGCAGTATGCTAGCAGTTACTGTATTTTTACTAGGATCATCAATATACGGAGCATACTATAATTTAGTATGGGCTAACTTATTCTTAGAATTAACAACTCCTGGAAAAAGCCATAGCAAACTACACAGAGTAGCAAAAAAATATCTACCTAAGTTAACTTAACCACGATATATTAAACCCCTTCCGCTGAAGGGGTTTTTTGTTCCCCATAATTGACTTTATAATATAGCAAAAGTATACTATTAGTAATAACTAATAAAAAAATATGAATAACCACTCTAAAGTAAAAATAACAAGTGACGATACTGCACAAAAATTATCAACTAAACTATCTACATTAGATATAGAAAAAAAAGAAGAAGATGTTAAAAAAAAGGCAGAAGAACAAGGTTTAGAATATATTAATCTTGATAAATTTCCAATTGCCCAAGATGCTCTAAAGGTTATATCTCGTAATCAAACAGAAGCATTAGAAACAATTTGCATACTATATACTGGTGACGAAATGCGTTTAGGATCATTAAATCCAACAAATCCTCAAGTAGCAAAGTTAGTAAAAGAATTGAGTGATTCATACCATGTTCATGTTAAAATATATTTAATATCTAAATATAGTTTTGAAAAAGCTTTAAAAGTATATGATAAAATACCTAAAGTTACCCATGTAGAAGGTGTTAGTTTAACTGCGGAAGACTTAAAACAATTTGATGATAAACTACAAGATTTTAATACTTTAAATAAATTAATAAAAGAAACAAGTTTAACAGAAACTATAAACTTAATTATAGCTGCTAGTCTTAAATTCTCTTCTTCTGATATACATATAGAGGCAGAAGAAGATGAAATTAAAGTTCGTTTTCGTATAGATGGAGTATTGCATAACGTTGCTTCTCTACCTAAGGAATCTTGGGACCAAATAAATTCTAGATTAAAATTATTGTCGGGTTTAAAATTAAATATTGGTAACAAACCACAAGATGGTCGTTTTACTATTAGCCTAGCTAAAGACAGTGTAGATGTAAGAGTTTCTAGCATACCATCTTCTTTTGGAGAAAGTATTGTTATGCGTTTATTAAAATCATCAAGTATAGGGCTAAAATTTGAAGACCTAGGAGTAAAAGGTAAATCATTTAATGACCTAAATAATGAAATAAAAAAACCTAACGGAATGATAATAACCACAGGTCCTACTGGATCTGGTAAAACAACTACACTATATGCAATACTTAACAAATTAAATGATGAGGAGACAAAAATAATTACACTGGAAGATCCAATAGAATACAAATTAAAAGGTATAGTGCAAAGTCAAGTAGATAGCGCAGAGTTAGCAGAAGGGAAAAAGGGAGAAAAAAAACAAACAGCAAGATACACATTTGCCAAAGGATTAAGGTCTATCTTAAGACAAGACCCAGATGTAGTAATGGTAGGTGAAATTAGAGACCTAGAAACAGCTGAAACAGCTATTAATGCAGCTTTAACTGGCCACTTAATGCTCTCTACCTTACACACCAACTCTGCTGCAGGAGCAATACCTAGGTTCTTAGCTATGGGAGTACAACCATTTCTACTAGCTCCAGCCTTAAACTCTATTATAGGGCAAAGATTAGTAAGAAGATTATGTGATTGTAAAGAAGAAAATAAAGAAGTAGATAATAAAACAATGACAGATATATTAAATGCTTTAAAATCAATAAGTTCTAAATCTGGACACAAAATAGAAGATATGTCTAATCTTAAATTCTACAAAGCTAAAGGTTGCGAAAAGTGTCATAATCTAGGATATAAAGGTAGGGTTGGTATTTACGAAATCTTTACAATGTCTCCCGAGATAGAAAAAATGATTCTATCTGGGAAAGTTTCAGAGTATGACATAGAAAAAGAGGCCGTAGATAGTGGAATGATTACAATGCTTCAAGATGGATTATTAAAAGCAAGAGAAGGGCTAACATCTATTGAAGAAGTATTTGATAAAGTAAAAAATTAATTAAACTAAAAAACACTTAAAATTAACTAGGTGTTTTTTATTTATTTTAATTATTTAATTTATCTTGAGCTTTCTTTAAACTATTTTTAGTTTTATCTATAACTTCTTTAGGAGCATTATCTGTAAACTTTTTATTCTTTAGTTTATTTTCTAAACTAACTATATATTTATTTAAATCTTTTTTTTCTTTATCAGATAATTCTTTTTTCAAATCAATCCAAACCTTACTATTATTAATAATAATTGAATCTAATTCTAATTCTTTATCTATCAAATTAACCCTAGACATAGTAGCAACTAATTTTAAGTAACCATTATCTAAAACATCACTTTTTATATAACAATCAGGAAAATCTATTGGCGGTATCTTATTCTTAGATTTCAAATTCCTTAAACCAACTATTAATTCTTTTAGCTCTGTAAAATTAGCAATAACATCTTTATCTATTTTATTAACCTTAGGCCAATCTTTAACCATTAGTAAGTCTTTAGCATTAAACTCTTTCCAAATAGTTTCTGTAATAAATGGTATGAAAGGATGTAGCATAATTAATAATCTTTCTAAAATATATAATAATATTTCATCTTTATTCTTTTCTATTTTAGAAATTTCTAAATACCAATCAGCAAAATCATCCCAAGTAAAGTGGTATAACTTTTCTCCTGCTAAAGAAAACTTAAAATTCTCTAAATCATTTTCAACCTCTTTAATTAATTTATTAAATTTAGATAATATCCATTTATCAGATAATGTTTTAACCTTAGGTTGTTTTTTAACACTTTTAACTTCATTAACTGAAGAAAGTATAAATCTAGAAATATTCCAAATTTTATTTATAAAGTTCCTATAACCAGCTATCTTTTCTTCATAAATACGTAAATCAGTTCCAGGAGAAGAACCAATTACTAATGATAATCTTAAAGCATCAGTGCCAAACTTATCAATCATATCTATTGGATCAATGCCATTGCCTAATGATTTAGACATCTTCCTTCCCTGTTTGTCTCTTACCAATCCATGAAGGTATACTGTTTTAAATGGTCTATCTTTTAAAAGATATTCCGACATTAATATCATCCTAGCCACCCAAAAGAATATTATATCTGTACCTGTTTCTAATACATTTGTAGGATGAAAACTTTTAAAATCTTTAGTTTTTTCTGGCCACCCTAAAGTAGAAAAAGTCCACAAAGAAGAAGAAAACCATGTATCTAATGTATCTTCATCTTGTGTTATATTTCTTTCACCTGCTTTTTTCCTAGCCTCCTCCTCGTTTTTAGCTACTATAATCTCATTATCATCTGTGTAACAAACAGGTATTCTATGACCCCACCATATCTGTCTAGAAATACACCAATCATGTAAATTATTCATCCAATTAAAATATACCTTTTCAAATCTCTCTGGTAATATTTCTATATCTTTCTTCTTAACAACCTCTAATGCTAATTCTTTTAATGTTTTTTTTCTACCAGGTATTTCTTTATCTACTGCTACAAACCACTGTTCAGAAACCAATGGTTCAATCGGCGTATCACAACGATAGCAAATAGATAATTTATTTTTAAAATCTTCTACTTTTTCTATTAAATCTTCTTTTTCTAAGTCTTTCAAAAATTCTTTTCTAGCATTTTCTACGATTAATCCTTTATATTTACCACCCGAAGACAGCACATTGCCCTTTTCATCTATTAGTTTAATAATTTCTAAATCATGCTTTTTTGCAAAATGATAATCAGTAGAACTATGCGCAGGAGTAACACCAACAACCCCGGATCCAAATTCTTTATCAATCTCTTTATCACTAAATACTTTTACTTTTATCTTATGACCAGCTAAATCTATGTCTAATTCTTTACCAATATATTCTTTGTACCTATCATCATCAGGATGTACTGCTATCCCTGTATCAGCTAATTTAGTTTCTGGTCTAGTTGTAGCTACTACAAAGGGTCCATATTTAATATAATAAAGTTTACCATCTTGCTCTTTATATTCTACTTCATCATCTGCTAGTGTAGATTCACATCTAGGGCACCAATTAACTATTCTATGACCACGATATATTAAATCATCTTCGTACATTTTAACAAAAGCTTCTGAAACTGCCCCAGATAATCCATCGTCTAATGTATATCTTTCCCTAGACCAATCACAAGAAGATCCCATTTTCCTTATTTGATTACGTATTGTACTTTGAGAATCAAAAACAAACTCTTTAACTCTTTCTAGAAACTTTTCTCTTCCTAAGTCATCCTTAGTTAACCCTTCTTTAGCTATTATTTTTTCTACTTTAGTTTGTGTAGCTATAGCAGCATGATCAGTACCTGGCAACCATAATGTTTTGTGTCCCCTTAACCTTTTATACCTAATTATTAAATCTTCATAGGTAAGAGTTGCCGCATGACCTAAATGTAAAACACCAGTAGCATTAGGTGGAGGCATGGATATGGTAAAGGATTTCTTGCCTTTTAAGTTATCTGGATTAAAAAATCCTGACTCTTCCCAAAGTTTATATATTCCATCTTCATGATCTTTAGCATTATATGCCTTAGATAAATTTATATCTTTATTCATATTATCTTTTAACAATTATTTTTCTTTTATTATCTGATATATATTCTATATTAATATTAATACTATTCTCTGGTAAATTAATAACCTTATTAGCCCATTCTATAGCCACAATATTATTATCATTTACATAGTCTTCTAAACCAAGATCTGCTAAATCTTCTTCCCCTTCTAAACGATAGCAATCTATATGAACTAATTTATCTATACTACCATATTCTATATCATACACCTTCATTAAAACAAAGGTTGGACTAGTTATTATATCTTCAATGCCTAAATATTTAGCTATAGCTTTAACGAAAACTGTTTTTCCTGCTCCCAAATCACCAGTTAAAGCTAATATTTCTCCACCTTTAAAGCTACTGGCTATTTCTTGAGCTACTTTTTCTGTTTCTTGAACACTATTTGATATTATTTCTTGCATTTTTTATTTTTATTTATTAATTATATTCTATTTTTCACTAATTGCCAATTAGATTTAGGTTCTAAACTTAATATATCTTTTCCTTTTAATCCTTTTTTATTATTTCTTACATTAAAATATGCTGCTACAGCAATCATGGCTGCATTATCACCTGTATGTTTAATCTCTGGATAGAAGAAAGGTAAGTTTAATTTCTTAACTTCTTTTTTTAATTCTTTCTTTAACAATGTATTAGCTGCTACACCACCCGCTAACATAACTGATTTAATGTTTTCCTCTTTAGCTAATTTAATAGTTTTACTTACTAAAATATCAACTACAGCCTGTTGGAAAGAAGCACATATATTACTTACATCTTGTTTATTGACTTTCTTTTGTTTTTCTAAGGTATATAATACAGCTGTTTTTAATCCTGAAAAAGAAAAATTATAGTCCCCACTGTTTATCATAGGTCTAGGTAAATCATATACTTCACTATTACCACTCTCAGCTTCCTTGCTTACTATTGGTCCACCAGGATAACCAAGAGATAATAGCTTAGCAACCTTATCAAAAGCTTCTCCTACTGCATCATCTAATGTTTGACCTATTAATTCATACTTACCATGATCTTTCATTAAAACTAATTCCGTATGACCCCCAGAAACAATTAATATTAAACTAGGGAAATACTTATCTTCTCTTAACTCTATATTATTCAAATAATTTGAATAAATATGTCCTTCCATATGATTGATTGGTATTAAAGGAATATTATTTGTATATGCTAAAGTTTTAGCTATACTTGTTCCAATTATTAATGAAGTTATTAATCCAGGACCTGCTGTTACTGAAATATAGTCAATATCTTTTAACTTATCCTTTCCTAAAGATTCTTCTAAAAGAGGTATAATAGTTTCTAAATGTTTACGAGAAGCTACTTCAGGTACTACACCTCCAAACTTTTTATGAATATCTATTTGAGAATATACTAAATCCTTTTCCAAAGAAAAAAAATCTTTATCTGAGGATAACAAAGCGATTGCAGTTTCATCACACGAAGATTCAATGGCTAATATTTTCATAATTCTTTAATTACTTGTTCGTATTCAGGAAAATATTGTTTAATAATATTAATATTAAACTTTTTTAATATTGATTCTTTAGACTCTCTTTCTAAAAGAAATTCAAAAGATTTCTTAATTAATTCATCAACAGTAATGCCATTATTTAATTCTATATAATATTCTTTATCAATAGTAACTATATATTCTAAATCATCTATACTAACTAAAAATATCCAATTATTATCATTCTCCTCCTTGCTTTTAATTAATATCTTGTCCATAATTATATTATATATTAATATAACTATTGTATAATCAGAATCATATTATGGCAAGGAAAAAATTAAAAAGAATAAAAGAATTAGATAAGTTTAATAATGTTATTCAAGAACAAGAAAGTAGTATTAAAACAAAATTAAATAGTTTTTTAAGCAAATATAGTAGTATTGTCTTAGAACTAGCATGTGGCAAGGGAGAGTACAGTATTGCTTTAGGAGAACAAAACCCAAACAATGGGCATATAGGTATAGATATACAAGGTGAAAGACTATGGAAAGGAGCTAGTATTGCTAAAGAAAAAAACTTAGATAATATTATATTTCTAAGAATACAAATTAAAAATCTTTTAAGGTATTTTAAAAGAAATTCTGTAAATGAAATATGGATAGTATTTCCAGATCCATATTTAAAAGATAAATATATTAAAAGAAGATTAACTTCTCCTAAGTTTTTAAAAATGTATTCTAAGATTATATCAAAACAAGGAAGCATGCATTTAAAAACAGATAACAAGAAACTTTTTGACTATTCTTTAAAAAGTATCAAAGATAGTAACGGTGAGATTATACAAAAATATGAAGATATATATAATAAGAAAGTAAAAGATTCCAAATTATATATACAAACATATTATGAAAAAAAACATTTAGAGAGAAAAAAGAAAATCTATTATATAAACTTTAAAATGAAAAAGGAATAGCCGTTAAGCTATTCCTTGTTTGTGTAAAGAGGTATTATTTTATCACGTAATACTACAATAAAATCTAAAGAATCATAATTCATTGTTTTGACGACATTATAATTTGAAGTTAAACGACAAAGATATTTACAATTACATGCATTAATGTATGTTTTTTCTAAAAAAATATTAGAACCATCTTCATGAGCAAACATAGCATTATAACTATTAAAAGTTCCTTTCTTTAAAGTAAAACTATCGTGACCATGCGCCGTAATATGTCTAATATCACGTAACATCTTAATTCTAGGCCACAACTTTTGACCAGCTTGATTTTCTAATTGATTAAAATCTATTAGTATAACATCTTGAATATATTTAACTGCCAACAAAGAATCTGTAAAACGCTTTGCTGGGATACTACCATTAGGACCATTAGATAAATTCTCTAAACTCTTAATTGCAAATGAAAGCATAACTAAAAATCTTTCCATTATAGCAGCGTGCTTTATAACCATGGACATAATATGAGTTCTCTTTAACTGTTCTAGATTATACGAATCATCATTAAAATCATTGGCAGCTAATTCTACAGACATAATATCATTAAAATCTAAATCTAATACTATCTTAGCAGCTAATTCTTCCAAATAACCTTCTTCCTTTTTAAGAGAATTAATAAAAAATAAATGAAATTCTTTAAGCATTTTTATAGTCCTAATATAATAAGTAAATAACGCGCTTAATGCAACAACGCTATGTTTCATCTTCTCCTCCTTTTTAATGAACAGTTTAATATATTAACATAAATAGATATAAAGGTCAATATATAAAGCAAACAAAAAACTACCTAATAAAGGTAGCTCTTTGTTTTTTAACTTTAAAAGTTAAGCTTTTTTAACTTGAGTAGCAGCTTGTCCTTTTGGAGTATCAGATACTTCAAAACTAACAGCATCACCTTCTCTAAGTTCATCAAAACTTACATCAACCAACTCATTAGCGTGAAAGAATAAATCTCTATCACTTTCTTCAGTTGAAATAAAACCAAAGTTTTTGTCAGTTAATTTTTTAATTGTTCCTTGCATGAATGTAAAAATAAATGCGAATTAATTAATAGTAATTTCGAAATTCGACTTTATTCCTACACTTACTATACTATGGTGATCCCACGGGGAATCGAACCCCGGTTGCCAGGATGAAAACCTGGTGTCCTAACCACTAGACGATGGGACCTTTTTAAATAACTTACAATAAAATACCAGAAAAACTAAAAAAAGTCAAGTCTAATTATCTTTTAGTTTTTTAAAGCTTTTATCATCATTATATTCTAAAAAATCTTTATGGTGTTTAGGACTTACAAACCCGTCTTCTTTTGCATGCTTTATACCACACCAATACTTTTCTGTTTCTCCTGCTATAACTGAAGCATACTTTAATAAACCATTAGCATAACCACAATACACACAATTAAGCTTTTGAACCCAATTTAAATACTGTAGTTTATATCTATCTATTTTTATATACTGTCCTCTATCTACTAATTTTAAACCATACAAAGAAAAACAAATATGATGGTATATTTCTATACTAATATCTAAAATAATTAAAGCAAGTAAAACTCCCCAGGTAAATAAAAAGGCTATAAAATGTTTAAAGTAACTGTCATCTTCTTTTAAATGAATCATATATTTATTTTTTCTTATTTAATATAATTGTAAATAATAATGAAAAGGTAAAAAGTATAGCCCCATAAAAACAAGAAGATTGTAAGGGATTGCTGATATTACCAGAACATGTCATTATGTCTTTACTCCCAGCTTGTATATATTGAAAAACTTCATAAGAAAAATTACCCCAAGCAAATATAGTACCAGCTATTAAAAAATACATCAAACCTTTATACTCTTTTTTTTGTTTAAATATTTTAATAGCCCAAAATAATGCTATCCAAAAAGCAATCATCCCATAGAAACAAGGAGTGATTAATGGATTGGGATATGTACAATCTCTAAACTTTAAAAGACTACCTTCTAGATTATAGTATTCTATTATACTTCTTACTGTTGTAAAAGTAGAAAATATTACACCTGCTATTAAAAAGAATATTTGAGTATACTTTATATTTTTATTCATGTTATTTTATTTAGAAATTAATATTACCATTATACTATATTTTAAAAATTTATTCTACTGTTACACTTTTAGCTAAATTTCTAGGTTTATCTACATCTATTCCTTTCATATCAGCTATATGATATGCAAGTAATTGTAATGGTATAGAATTTATTATGGGTGCTAACTCAGGAATTACATAGGGTACTTTTATAATATAGTCTGATAACCTTTTGATTTCTTCATAGTCCTTACTAAATATAGATATAATTCTACCTCCTCTAGCTTTTACTTCTTCCATATTACTTAATACCTTTTGAGATAGATTATTCTTTGTTGCTAAAAATACAACTGGCATATCTTCATCTATTAAAGCAATTGGACCATGTTTAATTTCAGCAGCAGGATAACCCTCTGCATGAATATATGAAATCTCTTTTAATTTTAATGCTCCTTCTAAAGCAACGGGAAAATTAAGTCCTCTTCCAAGATAAAGAAAATTATTTACATCTTTAAAATCTTTAGCTATCTCTTTAGTTTCTTTATCTACTTTTAATACTTCTTTAACTTTACTAGGTAATTCATTTATTTGTTTTAATAATTCTTTATCTAATTCTAATCCTTTTTCTTGTTTAATGAATAAAGAAAATATTAATAAAGCTGTTACTTGTGAAGTAAATGCTTTTGTACTAGCTACCCCTATTTCTGGACCAGCATGTAAATATATTCCGGAATCAACTTCTCTGGTAATAGTAGATCCTACTGCATTAACTATTCCTAAACTTTTAGCTCCTTTTTCTTTTGCTAATCTTAAGGCTGCCAAAGTATCTGCAGTTTCCCCAGATTGAGACATTACGATCATTAAATCATCTTTATCAATAATTGGATCTCTATATCTAAATTCTGAAGCATAATCTACTATAACTGGTATATTGGTTATATTCTCAATTAATGTTTTACCTATTAATGAAGCGTGCCAAGATGTACCACATGCAGTTATTATTATTCTTTTAATATCCTTAATATCAAAGTCTATACTTATCTTTATCTCATCTTTTATTCTTCCTCTAATTGTATTAGCTATACTCTCTGGTTGCTCCATTATTTCTTTAAGCATAAAGTGCTTAAAACCTTTTTTTTCTATTTCTTCTACATTATATTTTATTTCTTCTACCTCTTTATCTAATATATCTCCATTTATATTTTTAATTGTATAATTATTTTTTTCAATTATTGCTATCTCATTATCATTTAAATAAATTACTTTTTTTGTATGCTCTAATATAGCTGGTACGTCTGAAGCGATAAACATTTCATTATTACCTACTCCAATTATTAATGGAGAACTTTTTTTAACAGCTATTATTTTATCTTCATCTTTATGAATTATTACTAATCCATATGCCCCTTCTATTAACTCCACTGCCTTTATCACAGCTTCTTCTAAATTATTACTATAAAACTTCTCAATTAAATGAGCTATTATTTCTGAATCAGTTTCTGATTCTATTTTATGACCTTCTTTGATTAATATTTCTTTCAAAGCTTGATAATTTTCTATTATACCATTATGAGCAATGGCTATTTTTTTTTTACAATCTAAATGGGGATGAGAGTTTATTTCATTAGGCTCACCATGTGTAGCCCAACGAGTATGTGCTATGCCTATTAGTCCTTTAATATTTTTAATCTCTTCACTATTTTCCAATTCTTTAATTCTCCCCTTCTTTTTGATTACTCTAATATTATTATTTTCTTTAACACAAATACCAGCACTATCATATCCACGATATTCTAATTTTTTTAATCCTGATATTAACAAAGGAGTTAAATTTTTATCTCCTATATACCCTATTATTCCACACATATTATTTTTAGTTAATATTATAATATTATATTAAATATAATAAAAAGAAAAGTGTTAATCTAAGGAACTATTTATTTTGTTATAAAGAAAGAGTAAGGGAAAAATTTGATTGGATGTTTAATAGAATTACATCTTAAAAAGCAAAAAAAATACCAAACCATGGTATAAAGAAGCTATAAAAAAATTAAAAGTATAAAAAGATATAAAAAACCTAAAACTTATTCTTCTTAAGTCTTAATAAATAACCTAGGTAATTAACCAAAGGATGTGCGAATATGGCTAATGCTAAGGCTATAAAAATAATATTCCAATAATGATCTATATAAATTAATACAAATAACCAACTACCCACAACCCAATCAATTTGATCAAATGGGAACCATGCCCCACCTGGTTGTATGTTCCTTCTTCTTTTAAAAAAGCTACGAATTAAATCCCCAAATAAAGCACCAAACCCCATTAAAAATCCCAGAACTATAATATTAACTTTAGAATAATCAATTAAATTATATTCTAAAGTATCTAAATAATACGTTTTTTGAATATATACAACTAAAATAGCCATTAAAATACCGAAGAAAAATCCCCTATATGTTTTATGGCTACCAAATATAATCTTATCTTTAACTTTTTTGTTAAAATCAATAGGATAATTTAAAAAAGGAACTTTCCTAAATAACACTGGCGCCATATTAGCAAAACCAGCAGGTAAGAATAAATAAACTATTTGTATAATATATTCAAATGACATCTCTTAAATTATATTTACGACGACGTAATCTATTATTTATTTTTATAAAACTAATTAATACAGCTGGTATAATTAAAACCGAAAATAATATTAAAGCTTTGTTCATATAATTATATTCTGTAAATACCCAAATAATGTATAGTAGATAAAGTAAATATTTACTCCTAACCATTAATTTAATAGGAATCTTTAATACATATCTAACAACACTAAATACTGTTAAAAGAGTATAAGAATAAACATATAATAATCCTAAAGTAGCATCTATTAATCCTCTCCAGCCCAATGCTAAAATAACAATAAAAACTCCTGTATGGTCACAAATCATATCAACTAATTCTCCTTGAGTATTAAATTTTTGAAAAGATCTAGCTAACACACCGTCAACCCCATCTATGATTATATGTAATATTAAAAAAATAAAAGCTAAAGCTGGATTACTTTTAGCGTAAATCACAAAACCTATTAGAATAAGTACGCCAAAATAACTTACTGCATTAGCACTAACACCAATCTTATTTAACACAAATGCCAAAGGATAAAAAACCTTGTCTCTAACACTCCTTATCTTTAAATAATTCTTTTTTTCTTTTCTAGAAAATCTTTCTACGTATTTATTATAACCATCTAACATAAAACTATTTTTTATTTTGTTCTAATATTTCTTTTTTAATATCCTCTTCTAATAACTGTGGTAAAACTAAAATATCTATTTCTGAATCTTCGTAATTAAAAAGATTGTTCTGATAAGTATGAGTAAAATGTTTAAATAATCTTTCCCATTTTTTCATTAAATATCCATACATATTATCAGCTGCTTTTATATTTATATCCCCAGAATAATCTTTAACTTTATTTAACCCAAATTCAACTGATTTTTTTAAACTTTCTAATTGCTCAAAAAAATCTTCCTCTAAAACATAAAGTTCTTGTTCAAAAAAATATTTAGCAAAATCAATATAGTGTAACAACTTATCATACTGACTAATAATAACCTCTTTGTCCACTGAAACCTCTGCCTGCATTTCTGATTGCATCTTGTAATACAAATAAGCATGTTTTTTAAGAATACCAACTGCTTTTTGTGAGTCTACCTTATCAGTATGCTCTTTTATCCATTTTGTAGTAAACAATTCTCTTTGATCTTCAAATGTATTTATTTCATCAAGCAACTGACTTACCTGACTTTTAGGACTACTCTCTATTTCTCTTAATAGTCTATCAATAGGGCCTTCACTTTCAGGAATATTATTTTTTTCAAATTTAACCATAAGTATATTTTATATATATATTATACTTTCTTTTTCAATATTATTCAACTAATTATTTGACAAATAAAATAGATATGAGTATAATGTAAATATATGAATAATCAAATGCCAAAAAATTGGATTAAAGTATACACAACCTCTTTAGATTGTGGTAGAAAAAAGAGCTGATTTTTGGTTATATTTCATAAAATAAAATTACGTATAAATAATCAAGAATCGGTACATAAGCCGATTTTTTTAATAATAAACATATGAATATCGTAAAAGTAAAAAACTTAAGTAAAGAATTTAAATTAAAACAAAAGTTACCTGGTTTTAAGGGTGGTTTAAAATCATTGTTTAAACCAAGATATATAAACTCTATGGCTGTTAATGATATTAGTTTTAACGTTGAAAAAGGTGAGAAAATAGCTTTTATAGGCCCTAATGGAGCTGGTAAATCTACTACTATTAAGATGTTAACAGGTATATTGCATCCAACAAAAGGAACTGGAAAAGTAATTAATCTTAATCCTTGGAAACAAAGAAAAAAGCTAGCTTTTAAAATTGGAACTGTTTTTGGACAAAAAACACAGCTGTGGTATCACCTCCCAGCTATAGATACTTTTTATCTTTTTAGTAAAATATATGAATTAGATAAAGAAGAATTTAAAAAAAGAAGAGATTATTTAATTGATAAGTTTCAAGTTAAAGAATTTGTTAACCAACCTGTTCGTAAATTATCTTTAGGTCAAAGAATGAGATGTGAAATGATAGCTTCCCTTTTACATAAACCTGAAATACTATTTTTAGACGAACCTACTATTGGTTTAGATATAGTAGCCAAGCAACAGTTAAGAGATATTCTTAATGACATGAATAAAAAGGAACAAACTACTATATTCTTAACTTCTCATGACGCAGGAGATATAGAACATATTGCTGATAGGGTTATTGTAATCGACAAGGGAAAAATAATATTTAACGATTCTGTAGAAGTTTTAAAAAATAAATATATTGATTACAAAATTATAGAATTAAAATTAATTAAAGAAAAAAGTAATGGGGAAATAATTAATATAGAAGGTATCAAAATACTTAAGAAAAATAATTATTTAATTAAATTAAAGGTTGATATTAATAAGACTTCTGTTAAAAATGTTATTGATAAACTATTTGATCAATACAATATAGAAGATATTACTATTAATGAACCGCCAATGGATGAAATAATTACAAAGATTTATGAAGAAAGTAATAAACATAATTAAAAAATATCTAGCCATATTTTATATTAGTATATCTAATAGCTTTGCTTATATAAGTGAGGTAGCTTTTGGTAGTATTTTTATGTTACTAGTGGTCTTTGTTATGGCTCAGATTTGGATGGTGGTATTTAGCAATAACCCTGATAAATTAATAGCTGGTTTTACCATGGAGAACATGGTTTGGTATATATTTATAACTGAATTAATAACCACATCTAAGCCTAGGGTTATACAAATATTAGGAGAAGAAATTAAAAGTGGCACAGTAAGTTATTTATTGAATAAACCATTTAACTTTATCTCATACCATTTATTTACTGGCCTAGGAGAAACTTTTGCTCGTTTAATCTTTAAATCTATCTTTAGTGTAGTTTTAATATCCCTTCTATTAAGTTTGCCTAGTATATCTTTAGTAAATATACCTTTTGTTATTATTGTTATAGCAATATCTATTATACTTGATTACTATATTGCTAGTTCATTGGCTATGCTTGCCTTTTGGGTAGAAGATACTAGATATTTAAGATTTATTCTTCAAAAACTTGTCTTTATCTTTGGTGGTATATTATTCCCCTTAGATATTTATCCTGTTTTCTTTCAAAAAATAGCCCTATTCTTACCTTTTGATGAATTAATATATGGTCCTGCTAAATTATTTGTTAGATTTAATTTAACAGATTGGTTTAACCTTGTATTACATCAAGTGGGTTGGATTATTATTTTTATGATTATAACTAAAATATTATATGAAAAAGGAATTAAAAAAGTTGATATCAATGGTGGGTAAAAATATACTATTTGTTTTTACTTATCTAAAACACAATCTATTATCTGCAATGGAATATCGCTTAACATTTTTTAGCCAAGCTTTATTTATGGTACTTAATGATATAATGTTTGTATTTATATGGTATTTATTCTTTCAAAGATTTCATGATCTAAATGGCTTCCAGTTTCATGACATGCTTGGTATATGGATATTTGGTGCCATAGGTTTTGGTATTGTTAATACTATATTTGGTAATGCTAATAATATTAGTACATATATATCTAATGGTGGTCTAGATTTTTATTTAGCTTTTCCTAAGAACCACTTACTACATCTTTTAATAAGTAGAATGGATGTTTCTGCTATAGGTGACCTTATATTCCCAGTTCTTGTTTTGATATTCTTTTTTCCTCTCAATTTGTATACAATTTCTTGGTTTGTAGTTGGAAGTATACTATCAGCTATTGTATTACTTTCTTTCTATATATTAGTTGGGTCTTTAAGTTTTTGGTTGGGTAGAAGTGAAGAATTAAACCATAGTTTAATGATAGGTTTTATGCATTTTTCTACTAGCCCATATTCTGTATTTCAAGGTTTTATTAAATTTGTTATCTTTTTTATAATACCAGCAGGGTTTGCTACTTTCCTACCCGCTCAACTGTTAACAGAATGGAATATTGGTAAATTCATATCTTTAATTATATTTACAATTATATTCTTTTTCTTTTCTTTGTTTGTGTATAATAAAGGGTTAAAGAAATATAATAGTGGTAACTTAATAAATATTAAGGTTTAATATATCTAAATTAATCTAGTGGACTATCTATTTTATTAATAAAAGAATTAGATATTTGTATATACCTTTGTGTGGTTTTTATATCACTATGCCCTAATAATTTTTGTATAACTCTTAAACTAATTTTATTCTCTAATAAATGAGTAGCAAAAGAATGTCTGAGATTATGACAAGATACTTTTTTATTAATTCCTGATTTATTTAGATTATTACTAAATATTTTTTGTATACTTCTCTTGGTTATATTAAATAAATACTTATCTTCTATTCCTACTAAATACTCTTTTAATAACTCAATGCTATAATTACTTAATATAGTATATCTATCTTTATTACCTTTACTGTTTTTAATAAATAAACTTTTTTCTTCTAAATTAATATCCTCTTTTCTAATTTTACAAATTTCAGACACCCTTAATCCTGATCCATATAATAATGAAAGTATTATTTTATGTTTTATGTTGCTACCACTTTCAATTATCTCTATTATCTCTTCTTTATTAAGAATAATTGGTATATACCTTTCTTTTTTAGGCCTTTGTATATTAAAAAACAGCTTTCTTTTTAATATATTAGTATAATAAAAATTTAAAGCTGATATTACATTATTTATAGAAGTATTACTATATCCCTTGCTTTTTAAATATAATAAATAATCTTTTATATCTTGAGTATTTATACTACGAGGAGACTTATTAATAAAATTCAAAAATCTTTGATTATGCCCTATATAATTCTTAATTGTACTCCTAGAAAAACCCCTTATTATTAACTCTTGCAATAAACTTTTCAAAAGATGACTACCAACTATTCTCCCTTTATACAAAACAACACCCTTTTTATTCAAATCACTTTTCTTCATAATGCTTTATGATTAACTTTTCTTCTTTACAACTTATCTTATATTAGATAAAATATCAATAGGTACACGAATAACGTGTTAAATGAAATAAAAAGAAAGGTTTTAGAATAAATTTAAATAGCCATATAATAAT
>CAYMZA010000004.1:0-37062 GCA_964394835.1 uncultured Gammaproteobacteria bacterium | reverse complement strand
CTGCACCAGCTACTTGAGAAAACTTATCACCAGCTTTTTTCTTTATACCTGCTATCCTATTTTTACCAAACTGAGCAGCTTTACCTTTTAGATAATTTGTAGCCTTAGAGGCCATACCAGCACCAGCAGCACCTGACTCTTGTGCTGCTTTTATACCGGTTAATAATAAAGCTATAGCTATAACAAAATTAAAAAGTTGTTGTTCATTTACTATAGCCGTAGATGCAGAAACATCAGGATTCCCGGAGAAACCACCATATGTAGAGGCTAAATTACCCCTACCAGCAATAAGGAACGCTAACCACATAAAAAATATTAAAGAAGGCCCAGTAATTAAATTTTTACTCAATCCTTCAAGCCATTTATCAAAATGAGATTTTGTTTTAGGAAAAGTACTTGCTAAAAAAACTATCGGTGCTGTAATTATAGCTATCCACAAAGCAACTATTCTCGCTGCTAATATAATAATAATCATCAAAACTACAACACAAGTAATTATTAACATTATCGAACCTAGTATTAAAGCAGCTAAAACAGCACCCGAATTGCCAACTTCTCCCGCCTCAATAATATCAGCTATACCTAAAGCAACAATTATATTACCAGCAGCTAAATTTTTAATAGCTGAAAGAAAAGTTAACATAATCACCTGAGAAAAATCAATAGCTAAACCAACAATCATCATACTAAAATTAATAAGAATAGCTACTATAATTAAACGAGATAATAATGTTTTATAGCCATAACTTTTTACCCCAATGATTGTTGCAAAAGCTATAATCAATAAGATTAATATGAAAAACATATTTGAAAAATCTCGTAATGCTTGCCATCCTACTTTAACGCCATCAATATCTGTAAAATGATTAAAAGCTGCTATTGGTATTAATATCTTCATCTCAAGCTCTAATAGCATCATAAAAGGATGTATTAGAATAACGCTTATTATTTTACCAAATATTGATGTTATAGCAAAAGATGTTAATGGCACTACTAATATAACAACAAAAAATGCAACAAATAACCAAAGAAAATTAGTATTTTTAATTTTTTTTAATCTCATATATATTTAATTATGGTCTATGTATCACTATCCAACCACGATATGGCACTACTGAGAAAGCACCCCACCTATCAGTAACTGTAACCTCTGGCTTATAACAAGCAGCTATATCAGAAGTTAAACCGTCTGCTACCGCAAGTTCATTTGCAGAACAGTTATAATTATGATCATAAGTATAATCATGATATAACAACTTATAACCTTCACGACAAGCTCTTGCTAAACCTCCAAAGCCTTGCGTTGAAACACCTTCCTCACCCGGCATATCTAATGCTGAATCACATGTTGGTATATGATTCTTATACTTACCTGGAGAACCTAAAATACCAGAACCATCCTTCCAGTCTACTGCTACATTTGTAATAGGCATATGATCAGGATGAGCATAGAAATAGAATTTAGATGCTACAAATAATGTTTCTTCATGACTTTCAATAACATTTCCATTTTGATTATTTATAGTAATTCCTTCTATAACATTATTGGAAGCATCTCTACAAGGAATAAACTCTCCTGTGCCCGAAATATTACAAATTTCTAAAACTTTAGGAGCATAACCTGGACCAGCATAAGTATTAGGATCTACTATATCCGCTATAAATAAATCATTAAAATCATTATATTCTTGACCAACTAACTGTAAATTAAATACTTTAGCAAATAGATAAGATAATTCAATATATACATCATCATCTATATTATCTGCAAAATTTCCACCTGTACCAATATTAGCATGAGCAAAAAATGTATATGCTTCATTTTCAAGCGCTCCTCCGCTTAATGGAGATTTAAGAACTACTGCTTCATCTATTGAAGTAGATAATGCAGCCCCAAAATGAGTAAAGGATACGTCTGATTCACTGTCTATATTAGCATAATTAACATTATCATTATGAATATAGTCTCTACTACCATCATCATAATAATACGATTCCCAATCATTAATCCTTCCAGTATTTTCATTTCTCCACCATATATCTGTTCTAACCCAAGATTTATTAGCTTCTGGATCAAGGCTAGTTATAATCTGACATTGTTGGAAACAATCACTACCACCTGTAATGCCATAACAGGCAGTTCCTACAGTTTCTACTTGATATTCATCACATGTTATAAGGTCATCAAAATTAAAAGGGAACGACCAATCAGAATTCCAAATAGATGAATATGTACAACGATCAATAACCCCAGAAGGCGTATAACATGAGTCTTCGTGATAATTTGCATTTTCCAAACAACCCGTCGTTGTAACATTATACATTTCTTCTAATAAATTTTGATTAACATCTGGGTTAATAGTATAACTTGTGTTATCAAGATATAAAACTCTATCTAAACATTCTCTAATATCGCTAACTTCATCGTCTTCATTGTAAACAATTCCACCAAATTCCTCACAGAAGTTGTTTTGAATATTAAGTTTTTCTAAACAATAAATTAATTCGCAGTTTGAATCACCCCAACATAAAGCATCTGTTTCGTGGTCAGAAACCATATCTGCAATAGTTGATGTTGTTCTAGGATCATGCACTGGTTCTTCTTCTGTCCAAGGCCACCAATCACCTGTATCAGTAGTACCATAATTTAACATTCTAGGGTATAGTGATTGATCCATTAAACAAGAAAGCCCCTTGTCATCCATATTACAATCAGTAGCAAGACAAATCTCCTCAGCATTAGCTTCTTCTGCTTTTACATAAATATTATAACTTAATGGGTTACAGTATTTATATCTATAATGTCTACGTGGCCCAAACCAACTGCAACGCGGTTTCCGATGTTTCATGGTAACTTTACTTTCATGCATATGATCTGGACACTTTATATACCCGCCATGATCATCTTCACATTTCCATGTCCTTTCTCTGTGATAATTACTTGTATTAATACCAGAATACCCCACTATGTTACCTAGATAATCAACTTGTTCATCGTAATAAAAATATTCAATAAATTTGCTAGGATCATGTGTGATATCAAATGTTGTATCTATTTCAGATAAAAGAATAACTGGTATCTCACCTTCTGGTTCTAGACCAAAATGTTCTGGCCCGAAAAATGATTGTAAGCCTACACTCAAATCCTGACCACTCAAACTATTAATTTGTGTTTCTACGCCTGGATCAACTTTTTCTATATAATCCATACCCATACCTCCAGGCCATCTATTATCAGCCGGGCTATTAATATCAACTACTGGTTCATCGGATGTATGAAAATTATATTCAGTATCTCTTAAATAATTATTTAGTATAACATCGCTATATATTGTAGCTCCATCAAGATGAACCTTTGCACCAATTGGTACTCTTACTAATACAACACACTTTGGTTGATCACCAATATCATAAACGCTTGCACAATAAATTCTATCTTCTGGCATTCTATATGGCTCTGTTACTGTACAAAATAAAGCATCATTACCAGAAGGATCATAATACCCTGCTTCGTCATAAATATTATATAAACTATTTGTACCAGATATATGAGAAACTGGATACCATTGATTACAATAATTCATTTGTTTAGTATCATTAGGTATATCTGCAGTCATATCTTCTTCCAAACAAATACCAGACCAATTCATAAATGTTTCATCTTTTGCTAGCTTATTACAAACACCATCAGGAGAAACTCCTGATTCAGTATCACAGTCTCTATTATTATCACAAGTAATACCCTCCTGACCAGATATACAGAAACCATCTGGCGAACTTGTACTCTTAGGATAATATTTAATAATAGAACCTACACCATATGTTGCTTTCCTATATCTACCTTCACAACCATTATCACCGCCTTCACATATATTAGCTCCAGAAAATGCCTGAATCCTATCCTGATTATTAGAAATAACAGCAGGAAAAGGAGCTCCAGGATTAGCATAACCCCTGGTGACAGTCTCAAATGTTGTAGTACTATTATCTCTCATCTTTGGATTTAACCAACATAAATCTTCATTACACTCTCCGTAAAAAATATTTTCTCCAATACTTTCTGGTATATTAGCACTACAAGAAGCTCCGTCATTGTCTTCACAGCCATAGAAAAACCTCATGCCATGCATATCAACACTATCACTATGACCATATACTAAGACAGGGTTCCTATCTCTGTCTCCAAAATTAAATGGTACTAATTGACCTAATGGTAAATAGCCTGGTATAGAATACCCAATATACTCTTTATCACCCCAGTGCAAATGATCATTTTCACCAGTAGTTCTTTTCTGATACTTTTGAATTGTTAATGGTTCAACAATATCATCAGAACTCCATCTTTTACAATTAGTAATATTGTTGTTATAGCTATATTCCAAACAAGTATCTATCTCATCACAAATTGTAATGTCTTTTCTATTATCTTCATCCCATACAGTTGCAGAAGACTTACAAGCTAACCATTCTGCACACTGCCTATCTTTCTTTACTTTAATTAATTTATTAGAATCTAATGCACAAGCAGAATCAAAGCTTGGATCACAAACAACAGGGCTCATAGGTCTGCCCTCTTCAATAACTTCATCATATGTTTGATTAGTATCATAATATGACATTACTTTAGAATGTTCACCGTTCCAATTATTAGCATCATATAATAATACGCAACCACTATTTCTATCTACTTGACCACTACAACTTACTTCGTCTATTTTATCATTATCAAAATAATAATAAACACTACATTGTACATGCCATATTTCATCCGCAAGATTACAATCATATTTATTATCAATATTACGATCACTACAATATCCTTTAGTTTCTAAATCATTAATCATTGGATCACAATCTTGTGGATCAGAAGGGTCTTTATATTCATTACATAAATTTTTATTACTAGGGCAAGAAGCAGCTAAACTATAGTTTGTCCAGTTATCTCCTGCATCTTCACAAGATTCTTGACTATAATACCCGATACCATCACAATAATCTTGTAAAAAATCAAAATCTTCAAAAGAAGGCAAATAGTCATCGTAATTATCCCAAGCACCTTCTTCTACATATTCAAATGTTGAGCTACATCCAACTGGTTTTGATACTAGTAATGAACCAGACTTAAACCAACCTGATACTACCTCTTCAAATACATCACTTTGACCATCAACACCAACAATTAAAACGTCTCTTTGATATGTACAAGTATCTAATTCCGGATCTTTAAAATAATACGTACCTTTACTAGAATTATATTCTTCACATGATAATCCATCATAATTACACATAATACTATTATATGTATCTGGATTATTAATAATATATTTAGTTTCAAACTCTTCACTACCAACACTATTTCTAACAGGTAATCCTAAGGCCATACAACCCTTCAAATTATTAGAGCAATATTTTGAAATGTCAGGCACTAAATAATCAAAATTATCCTCTGGAACTGTGATTTCTGAATAATCACCTAAATGAAATATTTGAGCAAAAGGATAAGTAGAATTATGAGTATCAATTACCAAGGAACAACCAATAACATTTTCTCTACATAATCTATTAAATGATTTTAAATTATAATCATTACCATTAATATCCATATAGCTCTGACAACCTAAATGATAACCTTCATATGGATCATCACAAGATAAAGGAGTAACCCATGAGTCTTCTACAACAGAAATACTATTAGATACTTCTTTTAATAGCACATTATCTATGAATATATCATCTATCATACCATCGAAAATAAAACTCAACTTTATTGTACTTAAATCTGCATCATTTTCAGTTAAAACTCCTATATATTCAGAAATAGTGTAATGATGCCAATAACCACCTGATATATCTATCAAATCATTATCAGAAATATCAGATAAAGGCTCTGAAAAAACTACGCCACTATAATCTTCATAATTTAAAGATACACTTACTGAATTTAAGAAACTTGCATTTTTCATCCACCAAGATAATTGATATTCTTTATTATCTTGAATCTTATCAGCTAAACTACGTAATACCCCTATACTAGCACCAGATTGAAAATGGAAAGACTCTCCATTATTATTTAAAGATTCCGTAGATAAATCAAGATCTGATGAACTTTCCCATGGAACATAACTACCTGCTTCAAAATTATCTAAGAAAACTTCTCTTAAATTATTTGCAGTATTACCATAGTATGACAAACAACCATTATTCACCTTTGAGCAACTAGTACTATCTTCTGGAACAGCTTGAAATATAGTAGCAGTTTTAGTACGACGATAATTATGACAATTATCAGTAGCAAATATAACTCTATCTTGTAATCTAAAGAATGAATTTCCACTTACATCAAAGAATTCTCGACAATTAGGATTAATCATCGGATCATCATGATAGATCAAAGGCGTTTCTTCACCACAAGCCGCTATATTAGCTGAAGTATCAGAACATGAATCTGGAGATGCAAGATCTACATTAGTACAAGGAGCGTTACTACTTAAATTACTAGACAAAGCATTCCATGTTCTAATCTGATAACCAGCAGTATCTGAACCTTCCCAAGTATAGTATGTGCTACCCAAACCACCTAAAACACATTGCCTTAAATATGTATAATATTCCTTTCCTTCTCCACCATCTGCTACTTCATCAAGATTAGTAAACTCTTCACAATCAACTTCTTGAATAGGGCAAGACTGTGCTGTATCTGGTATAAAATCATCATATTCTACAGTTGTACTACCTTCTATAACATCAAATAAACTAGGTTGTTCAGTAAAAGTAGCATAGCCTAAACATTCTTCTGGGCATAAATCACTATCATTAATAACTGCTGGAATCATCGGATCTCCATTCCTAGGAATATATCCCTGACAACCAACCTCTTCAGCTGTACACATGAATCTATCCCCACCCATATATATGATACCGCCTTCTCCATAGTCAGAAAATCTACTGCTTGAAACATTTATATCTCTAACCATTTCTAATTGAATATTATCAATCCAAGCCTCAGAACCAGTATAGCCCTCTAAACCTACATATATATTAATATACTTCGTATTTTCATCAAAAGTATATGATGAATTAATTCTACCCCAGTTATTTTCTGTATAATCAACAGAATCCTGCCAAACAACAGAACCACATGTACTATCATATCCACAATTACCTAAGTTTAAATAAACATAATTGTCTGCTAAACCATTAAATTTAACATCGGCAGATAAATTATACGAACCAGGAACAACTTCAAAGCTTTTAACCATACCTACCAAGGAACTACTTGAAGTAATATGGATACAACTACCATTTTTACACTCTGCCGCATTAGGATCATCAACATCTATATATTCATGATTAGTAGTTGAATTCCAACCATCAGGAATATTATCTTCATCTTCATCTAATTCAAAATCACCATTTGGAATAATATTAGGCCCATGATCAGAATTATTAGAAGAATTTATAACAATAAATTCAGAACAACCATCATCTTCCTCAGTACAACCATTAGTATTTTTATTAAGAAACAAGTCATCATCATCAATTGCAATACTTTGAAAAACCCACTCAGCAGGATCTTCATCTTCACTTATATCTTCTTGAGAATATCTTTTACAACCAACTTGATCAGCAGTACAATATTCTAATGTACTTTCAATATATGAGTTAGAGCCATAGTCATCATGATCAAATGTTAAACAACCAGCATAAATTTCTCCTTCTTCACATATGTCACCTTCAAAACGCCAAATATTTTCTGAAACAGTACAATGACCATACTGGCCCCCAAAACAATTACCATCATCATCTTCACGTAGACATAATTTAGTATCTACACAAATCTGTGCTCTATCGCTAGATTCAGGAGCGTCTAAAAGAGAAGAGTGAACATAAGCATCACACATAGCTGTATGAGACTTTAACACCCAATCACCGTCTATTAAATGATAAAATTTATTATGAGCTATATTGTCAACTGAATAATCATTAGAAATATCAAATACACAATCAGATTCTGGAGAATCTTCAAAACACTCAATAGCTTCTCCTAGTGTTGCTGGAGAACTAAGAGAACTTCTTAAAGCTGCTAATTCCCAACCAATTGGAATAATATTAGCTTGCCTTAATTTAACTAAATTACTATAGCATAAGCTATCTTTATAACAATCATAACTATTATTACGTGCTCTATCTTCTGGCGATATCAAAAGTATGCTTGGATCTATTAAACCTTCTTCAATAGCTTGATTAACAGTTTTACCACTTACAACAACACTTAAAAAATCTGTACTAATAACACAATTATTAGGTTTACGAAAATCTTCATCAGTAGGACAAATAGAAAACTCTTGTAATACATTATAATCTGCAACTTTATTTATTTTTGTAGTTTTTAAACTTGAAAATAATGCAGAATTTCTAGGTTGATAAATATTATACCCACCTCTTAACTTATTTAATAACCCCTGACTACTACTATCACTACTACCACCACCATCTTTTTTATCTTTTATAATATCACCGAATAAAGACCAAGTACCTTTACGTATCCAATTATTCATCAATTTAGCAGCAAGCGTGTTTTTAAATGTTTTAGCAGCTGCTTTAAAAATTGTACTTAAATCAAGCCCATCGCTAAATGAACCATAATTTGCTTTTGTCTCTTGCTCGGCTTCAGCAGCTGCTTTTAATTGTGCATGTTGTATTTCTGCTACTGCTGCACAATGCGTTTTTACTTGTTCACTCACTGTCATATATTGAGCCCATAAACCTTGGCACTGCATCTCTAATAATTTAACACTTGCTTCTTCTTCTTTTTTTCTTTCTTCTAATTCTTCTTTTAATACTAAATAAGAACCAATGGAACCACCCTTTTTAGCAGAAGCAAAAAAATCTTTCAACCCTTTTGATCCACTACTAGTATTTAATTCAAATAATAATGCCTCATTTTTCCAGTTTTCACCAAATTGAGACCAGTTTTTTTTAACATCCTCCCAATTACACTTAGGTACTGGCGGTTGTTCTTCATCCATTAATGCTAATGAAACGGATAACTTAATATTAATACTTGGATTACAAAGATCTAAACCTAAATCCTTAGCCCAATCTTGTTCTGATAATTGGCCTAAAAAATCTCCGGCAGCTGAAGAAAGAGCATCATCAATATGGTCTGAAATAGACACAGTTCTAAACATTGGCTTCTGCCCAGGACCACCTTCAGCTATTTGAGTAGCAATACTATAGGCAAGTTTCTGAGCAAAGTGATTAATAGATTTATTTAATACTTCACCACCAACTCTTCCTGTCATTGTTTTATAAACATCCTTAATTTTATCCCTAACATAACCGATAATAGTTGTTGGACCACCGATAACATCAGGAGTAAGTGCCTTTACTTCATTTGGAGTAAATATCATTGAACCTGATATCATAATAACCAAGAGTATTGATACTATAATTTTTTTTAAGTCTTTCATATTATATATTTATTTTATTATTTATCCATTAAAGTTTTTGCTATATCTAATAGCTCTTCATCAGTTAAATCATTGACATCATTATGATCTACGTTTGTTTGCGACAAAAGAAAAGATCTTACTTCTTCAGGAGTAATGCTATCCTCCCATTCTTCTGGAGGAGTTATTTGATTTTCTTGTATAACCTGAAAAATAGCTAATAAATCAATATCTGATAATTCATCTACATTCTCTTGTGAAATACCATTATCTAATAAAAACTGTCTAAACTCTCTTAGCGTTGCATCTTGTATACTTAAATCAGCATCAATAGTAACCTCTTGTACTATATCTGCTAATTTTGTCTCTGGAGTAATGAAATTTAATATATTACATCTTTCTCCAGCAGGACATAGTGCTTCTTCTCCATTCATTATTTCATCATAATCAGAATAACCATCACTGTCTGTATCTTCTAAAAACATGCTTGTGTGATATTGATATAATTCTTGATAATCTGTTAAGCCGTCATGATCAGTGTCTGTTTCTTTTAAACTTGCTAATTTTTCTTCCTCATCAACTCTTGTAAGCTGCTCTTTCATAAAATCTGGAAGCTTTGAAGATACTCCCTCTTCTGCATTTTGGTATAAATATTTAAAACTAAAAAAAAGAAAACACAAAATTAATATTATAAAAAAGAACATAAATAATGATTTATGTCTTTTAACAAAATTATTTTTCTTATTTAATTTAGAGCTTCTTTGCTCATCAGTAATATTACTTTGTACCTTGTATAATTTCTTAGTCATTTAACATTTTTAATACATATATTATACCACATAAATATAAAATAACCAAAAGACTTTAAAAGAAATTAAAATTTAAGCTGTTTAGATAAAAAAACCCAATCATCTATGCTTAATTTTTCTGCTCTAATGTTTAAATCTAAACCTAAATTATTAAAGATTTTAACTAATTTTTCTTTATTTAAACTACTGTCACTTAACAAATTGTTAATTAATTTCTTTCTTTTGTGAGCAAAACCTCTACGTATTAACTGCCAAGTCTTTTTTTCATCAATGTTGTAGTCCCAAGAATGAATATTATATATATGAATAATAGCTGAATCTACTTTTGGTATAGGGTAAAAATTAGCATTCTTTACTTCTTGTATAATTTTAGCCTTAGCATATAATAATACAGAAAGAGACAATAGTGTGTGCTTGTCATTAGCTTTAGTAATTCTTTCAGCTACTTCTTTTTGTATCATTAAAGTCATAGATTTTGGTTGCTTAGAAGCTAAAAGGAACTTTTGTATAAACTTAGCTGTAAGATAATATGGTATATTAGCCACTATTTTATATTCTTCTTTATCATTCTCCTTTAATTTAATATTCCACTGATCTTCTGTTAAAGAAAGAATGTTTTGCCATATAATTTCTAAATTGGAATTAGTTTTTTCTAGTTTATTAAGTAAAGGTTTAAAGTTTTCTTCAATTTCAAAAGCAATAATCTTGTCTACATTATTTATTAACTTCTGTGTTAAAGAAGCTAAACCAGGTCCTACTTCTAAAACTAAATCATTTTTATTTACTTCTGATGCTTGTATTATATCATCTAAAACATCATTAGAAATTAAAAAGTTCTGACCTCTTAGTTTATTAGGTGCTAAATTATACTTAGTTATTAAAAAGTCTAATTCCTTTTTATTCATCGTTTCTTAAATATTACAATTAAACGAAGTATTAATGCTAAAGCAACAAAACTAATAGTTACTAAAGTTCCTGGAGGTAAGTAGTAAGTAACAGAGGGATCTACAAACCATTTTTTCCAACCAGCTATCTTACCTAAAACCATAATATGTAAAACAGCTAATATTAAAGCTGGATATACCAATCTTTGTATTCCTTTCCATTTTTTATACCCAAAAGTAACTAAATGATATTTAGTAGATGTAATTGTTATTATAATTAAGATAATAATTGATAATATAGCTAAAATTATTGATAATTGATGATCCTGATACCAAGCAACATCATATTTCCATGGTAAGAATAGAAAGGAGATGATTAAATGAATAATAGCTAAATAAACACCTATTATGCCTATTTCTTTACGATAACCTATTTTCTTACCCCAAGAAGAAATAAATTGAGCTATTGGTGCTATAAGGATGGAGATGGTAATCATAAACACTGCAGTTATAGCAAACCCCTTGTTAGCCATATCTAAAAAACTAACATTAGTGCCAATAAAATCCTGAGGCAAAAATATACCTCTTCTCATATAATGATAATATACTATAATTATGAAAATTATAGCTGCTAATTTAAGAGCATAAATCCAATCTTTAGTTTCGTGAACTAAATAATCTTGTTTTTCTTTTAAAGATTTTTCTTTTCCCATGTTTTTATATTAAAGTAATAAATATAATAATGACATACCACCCGCTAAGATGAATGTTAATTTAAACGCTATAATCTCTTCAGTAATTAAAAATAATGCTGAGTAAATAATTAAAATAGCTGCTAATTTACCTACAACCAAACTCATTTCAAAGAAAATAATTCTATTCATAATGCTATGCTTACCATATTCATTTACTTCTTTAGCTTTTTCATAAGTTATGGCTGTTAATGGAACAGCAACTGTTGTTTTACCTAAACGAGATAAGGTATCAACAAAAAATACACCAACTGTATTTGTTATAAATATCCTAATAAACCAAGATAAAGAATAGAAAGAACTACCAATAGCTAAAATAGATCTTTTATTCTTACTATCTGATATTTTACCTATGTATAAAGTAATAAGCGTAGTAACAAAAGTTGCTAAAGCAACAACTAAACCAAGGTTAAAAGCACTAGCAATTATAGTAGAGATAAATACGGGCCAAATAACTAAAAGAATTAATTCTTCACCAAAACCAAGGTAAGCAAAAAAAGTTTTACGATTCTTTTTATTAATTAAATTCTTATACGCTTTAAAATAAGAAAAATTATGTGATTTAAGCTTATCTTTAGTCATTAAAGTAGGAATATTAGAAGCTAAAAAAATTATAGAAGCAACTGTAAACAAAATACCCATGTTATTATTATAAAACCAGCTAAAGCGGGGCCAATAATATATACTATGGAATTAGCCACTGTTAATGCACTGATTTCTCTACCCTCTTCTCTGTCATCAGAAAACCTAGCAAAATCAGCATGGTAAGCGGGCCAATAAAATGTTTTCTGAATCGCTGAAATAATTGGAGCAATAAAAAATAAAATAGGATATTGAGCAATAAAAAATAAAGAAAGATAAAAAGCTATAAATAACAAAGTACCTACAAAAATACCTACTTCATATCCCTTTTTTCTGGCAAATTTACCACCCAATGGCATTATAAATAAATATAATACATAAGTAATCAAGTAAAAAAACATTATATTTTGCAAAGAATAACCTATTCTATATAAATAAATAGGTTCAAAAATCATAACCATAGCTAATGCTAAATTAACTAAGATTGTAGATATGAACAACTCTTTTACTTGTCTTTTAATGTGATGTGGCAAAAGACTTTTTAAAAATTCTGGACTATGCATAATTATATTTTAACCTTTATTTCACCTTTACGCAAAACTTCTAACTTATTATTATCACATTTAATAATGGTGGAGGGTTTCTTTTTATTTAAAACCCCTACGTTTATAAACAAATCTGGTGTATTTTTCTTATCTTTAAACTGTTTTTTAATATCTTGAGGTGTATAACAATCATTATTATTTGAAATATTAGCAGAAGTACTAACAAGGGGATTGCCTAATTTACTTACAAGATCAGAAGCAAATTCATTACTAGAAACACGAATAGCTAAATTACCATAATCATATTTATCTAAACTTTTATTCTTAAATGGTAATATTATAGTTAAAGAACCAGGCCAATACTTTAATGCTAACTTATATGCTAAAGAATTAAAATCTAACAATACTAAAGCATAAGTTAAGTCTGGCATTAAAACAGATAAAGGTTTACTATCATCTCTTTGTTTGATGGTATATACATTATTAACTGCTTTTTCATTATTAAAATCTACGCCTAAACCATATGATGTTTCTGTAGGATATATTACACTACCACCTTTAAATAATACATCATATGCTTTATTTAATACTTCTGTATAATTCCTTTTTGTTAATTTAATTTCCTTCATTTTAGTAAGATAATAAAAAGAGAAGCTATCGCTGCTATTATAAAGCTAATTTGAAGAGGAAAGAATAATAATAGCAATGCTATTAAAAGCAAGCCAAGGACCTTACCTAAATGTATAGCCATTTCTTTAATAACAGTATATTCATCAACATAATGCCCCCTATCAGCTGCTTTTTCATAAAACAAAGTATCTAAAGAAGTTCTTAAAACTATCATAGCCAAAGCATGATAAATAGAAACAAAAAATATTTGTAATGTAGAAACAACTACTACTTTTAATAACCAAGCAGTTGAATTTAAGATTGTCCCTACTTTAACTAATTTAGTTTTCTTAAACTTATCTAATAATTGACCAATAAATAATCTTAAAATCACCCCAAATAATACAATGGCTGCCGTTATATAACCAACGGATTGATATTTTTCATCAAGAAGCATGAATATAAATAAAGGCCAAAAAACTAATTGAACAATATTAGCTAACCCATCTGACATATATGCAGTAACCATATTCCTATTAAAAGGATGAAAAAAATATTGTAATGTTTCTTTAAATGTCCAAGTATACTCTTCTTTAAGTGTTGGTAAAAAGAAAAAAGGAATTAAGGATAAAAAACTAAATAATAATCCTATCACAGCTAAAACGGCAAAACTATAATTCTCCATAACCAAACCACCTATCATTGGAGCAATAATACCCAAAAAGGAAGCAATAGAAAGAATAATACCAAATTGTTTACCCCTATTCTTTTTCTCAGATAATTCAGCGGCCTCTGTATGAAATGGTAGCCAAAATAAACTACGAATAAGTATTACTGAGATGACAGCCAACATGGAATATAGTAGAGGATCTTTCAAGAAATTAAAAAACACCCAGAAATAAAAAACTCTTAAAATAATAGATATAAATATACTATTCTTTAAACCTATAATATTCATTAATCTAGCACCAAAAGATATAGCTATAAAATAACCTAAAGAGGTAGCTATAAAGTATAAAATAACAAAATTAATATTACCATAAGTTTTAAATAAAAAAATTGGTAAGAATAAAGAAAAAATATTAATACCAAAATCTAATAATAATTTTCCAGAGTGTAAAGAAATTAAAGCTTTAGAAAACCCTAATTTTTTATAATCTTGTACAATGCTCATCTATTTTTATTTTTATTAAACTACAATGCTAATTATTTTATTCTTCACAAAAATAAATTTTTTAATATCTTTATCTAAATATTTTTTAATCTTAGGTAATTCTAAAATCTTATTTTTCAATTCTTCACTTTCTTCAGTATCTAATTCTAATTCTATAAAATCTCTTACCCTTCCATTTATTTGTATGGCTAACTTAATTATATCATCTTTTGCTAAACCCTTATCATACTCTACCCATTTTTCATAAACCAAAGATTCTTTATTACCTAAATTAAACCAAATTTCTTCAGCTATATGAGGAGCAAAAGGAGATAATAATATTATTAATTTACTAAATACTTCTTTATTTAATTTTTCCTTATCTACTTGATTAATAAATATCATCATAGAAGATATTGCTGTATTAAATCTAAGACTATCTATATCCTCAGTTACTTTTTTAATTGTTTTATGAATCAATCTATTATTTTCTTCAGATTCTTCATTATCTTTTACAAAATATTGTAATTGGTATACTTTTTTAAGAAAATTATTTACACCTTTAATATTATCAGTATTCCAAGGCTTTTCATCTTCTAAGGGGCCCATAAACATAATGTATAGTCTTAAGGTGTCTGCGCCATATTCTTTAACTATATCATCAGGATTAACTACATTACCTTTAGATTTAGACATTTTAATACCACCCTCTCCTAATATCATTCCTTGATTAAATAATTTAGGAAATGGTTCTTTTTTAGAAGTAACCTTAATATCATAAAGAAACATATTCCAAAAACGAGCATATAGTAAATGTAATACGGCATGCTCTGCCCCACCTATGTATAGGTCTACAGGTAAGTATTTTTTTAATAGTTTCTTACTAGCTGTTTCTTTATTATTATTACTATCAATATATCTTAACCAATACCAAGAAGATCCTGCCCACTGAGGCATAGTATTTGTTTCTCTTTTAGCATCTGATTTACATTTAGGACATTTTACATTAACCCATTCTTTTACATTAGCTAAAGGAGATTCTCCAGTACCTGTTGGCTTATATTCTTTAATGTCTGGTAATTTAACTGGTAACTCTTTTTCTGGAACAGGAGCTAAATTACATTTGTCACAATGTATTATTGGTATAGGTTCTCCCCAATACCTTTGTCTAGAAAAAACCCAATCTCTTAATTTAAAATTAATTTTTTCTTTAGCTAAACTTTTCTTTTCTAAATATTTAACTATTTTCTTTTTTACTTCTTCAGTTTCTAAACCATCAAACTTATCTGAATTCATAGCAATACCATTTTCTTCTATGGCTTGTTTATTAATATCTCCATCAGTTTTTACAACTTGTATTCTTTTTAAATCAAACTTCTGAGAAAACTCCCAATCTCTTTGATCATGAGCAGGAACAGCCATTACAGCACCATAACCATATGAACTTAATACATAATCAACTACGAATATATCTAACTCTTTATTATTTACTGGATTAATACTTTTAATACCATTTATTAATACACCTGTCTTTTCTTTACTTAAATCTGTTCTTTCTAATTCTGACTTATTCTTTACTTTATCAATATATTCTTTAACTTCATCATAGTTTTCTATCCTATTTTTATATTTCTCTATTATCTCATGCTCTGGTGCAATAGCCATATATGTAGCTCCATACAAAGTATCGGGACGAGTAGTAAATACTTTTAATTCTTCTTCTAAACCTTTTAGTTTAAAAATAATTTCAGCCCCATTAGATTTACCTATCCAATTCTTCTGCAATGTTTTAATATTCTCGGGCCAATCTAGTTTATCTATATCCTCCAATAGTCTATCAGCATAGTCTGTAATCTTTAACATCCATTGCTTCATATCTTTCTTTTCTACCTCAGCATTACACCTATCACACTTACCACCTACTACCTCTTCATTAGCCAAACCAGTTAAACAAGAAGGGCACCAATTTATTGGCACTATACTTTCATATGCTAAACCTTTTTTAAATAGTTGTAAAAATATCCATTGTGTAAATTTATAGTAATCAGGATCTGTAGTATTTACTTCATTATTCCAATTATATGAATATCCTAAAGATTTAAGTTGTCTTCTAAAATTATTTACATTCTTTTCTGTAATATCTTTAGGGTGTTTACCAGTTTTAATTGCAAAGTTTTCTGTAGGTAAACCAAAAGCATCCCATCCCATGGGGTGTAATACATTAAATCCTTTATGGCGATAGTATCTAGATATAATATCTGTAGCAGTATAGCCTTCAGAATGACCTATATGTAACCCATCTCCAGAAGGATATGGAAACATATCTAAAATATACTTTTTTTCTTTTTTATTATTCTTAAATAAAAAAAGATTATTATCTTCCCAATACTTTTGCCACTTAACTTCTATTTCTTTAAAATTATACTTATTTTCTTCCATATTATAATTATTAATACACTAAAATTACCATTTTTTTGATAAAAAAGCAAAACATATATAGCTATTGACTTAGTAATACTATTTTGTTATCTTCTAATTTATTGTATAATACAATAGTTAATAATTAACTTAAATATATAAGTATACTTATTAAAAAAATAGCTATTAATTTACTACTTAAAATCACTGATAATACCATTAATATAGCTAAAAAGGGTGGTAAAATAATAATTATTGCCCTAAAACCATTAAAAATTATAAGTAAATTCACTCTTTTACCTATAATTCTAGTTATTTACAAAAATATACTGATATTAAAAAGAAAAACAAAAAACATAGACCTAGAAAAATTTAATTATATACTATTTATTAAAAAATACTTACCGCGATTAACTATTATTATAATCTTAATTAGTGTTACTACTAACAGTATATTTGCTTCTACATACAATACAGATGAATATGCAGAACATAGCCTTTTATCAGCAATTATACCCAGTAATGAAATGGAGTGGAGCGAGTTAATAGAAGAAAAAGCTCCAAAAACTATTGAACCAGAAATAGCCGACTATTTAGAAGAGCAAGGTGCTTTACATGAGTCTTTTATAAAAACACCATTTAAAGAAGAGGAAAAAAAGGAAACCGATATTTCACCCGACTCTACTAGTTTAGTTTTAATTAATCCTGAAGATATAGATTTAATAGCAGAAGAAGAAGATAGTAGATCTGAAGCAATAGAATACATAGTACAATCAGGTGATGTTTTGGGCACTATAGCGGAAAAATTTAATTTAACAGTAAGTACTATACTTTGGGAAAATAATTTAACGTGGAATAGTACTATACGTCCTGGACAAAAATTAAAAATACTACCTGATTCAGGAATTAATCATGAAGTTAAATCAGGTGATACTGTCTTAGCTATTGCTAAAAAATATCAAACAGATGCTAAAAAAATAATTAGTGATAATAAATTAGCAGATGCCGGAGATATTAAAATAGGTGACCTATTATTCATACCAGAAGGTATAAAACCTACAAGAGTAGTTTCTTCTTACAAACCAAAAACTACACACTATGAACCTGCTGTAGATACAGGAACTAAACTACTATGGCCTACTCTAAGTCATCGTATGACACAATATTATCATTGGAGACACCATGCTGTAGATATAGGTGATAAAACAGGTAACCCTATCTATGCTTCTGAGTCAGGCAAAGTAGAAAGGTCTGGTTGGTCTAGAGGATATGGATACAATGTTGTTATAAACCATGGTAATGGAATTAAAACTGTTTATGCTCATGCTAGTAAATTACTAGTATCTAAAGGAGAGTCTGTTGTTCGAGGACAAACTATAGCTGCTATAGGGTCTACAGGATGGTCTACAGGACCCCATTTACACTTTGAAGTAAGAGTAAATAATATAAAACAAAATCCTTTAAACTATATTAAATAGATAAACCAAAAAACAGCCTAGTTACTAAGCTGTTTTTTGGTTTAAATTATTCTAACAATCCACTACCTAATGGATTATGCCCATTATCAACTTCCTCACCATCTAAATATCCATCACCATCTGTATCTGGATTATTAATATCTGTGCCATAGATAATTTCATCTTCATCTGATAAGCCATCTAAATCTGTATCTTCACTTAAAATTAAACCATTTTTATTAAACTTATTTTCTCCTAAATAAAATTTATTTTCTTCACCATATCTATTAAAATTTTGTATAGTTGATATTACAATATCATAGTTTTCTTCACCTGCTTTAATATCATTATAGTTTATATCAAAATTAACTGATAATTCATAATCATTGCCTTTAACTACGTAGTCACAAAATGCGCCCTTACTTAAATCTTCACATAAATACCCCGTTGGCACAGAATAATAAAAGCTATAATGCTTTAAATTACTAAAATCAACCAATTCATCTAACGTATCAGGATATTTATTATTCTTAGAGTAATATTTTTTTAATTTATCTCGAGTAAATTTAATAGTATTAAATTGCATAACATTAAAAAGTACTACATCTGTTGTATACTTATCGCTGTATGACAAATCTTCTTTAAGTTGATCAGCAATCAAAGAAAAACGATCTGCTGTATTAGTACCGGAATAGTAAGATGTGTCAGGCGCTCTAAAATAATCAACTTCTTTTGGATCATCGTTCATAACATATTTTAATGTATAATTTACTCCATTTGTTGTATAATCATATAGTTTATCTGTATTATAATCAGTATATGCTTTAGTAATTTCAGACAATTCTTCTGGAAACTCTTTATTCTCTAAATGATACTCAGCTAATTTTCTTCTAACATTTGTGATTCTCTTATTTTGTTTATAATCTCCATACTCGTCTTTTGTCATGTTAAGCTCTTGTCTTTCAATTTCTTCATATCTAATATATTCATCAGGCTCATCTATTTCTTCTGGACTATTATGATTCCAAAGTTTAAACATTAATGATATATTAATTTGTTTATCATCAAACTTTTCTAAATCTGAAGAAGGTACAAATCTAACTAAAGACTTAAGATACATTAAAGACCCATCCTTCATATTTAAACCAATAGAAAACTTCATATTATGTAAAAACTTATTTATATTTTCTACCATTTCTATTTTTTCTTCTCCTGTGTATTCATATTTATCTGCTTCTAAGAAAGCAAAATATTCATCACCTTGTTCTTCTGCTATAGCTTTAGCTGCTTCTAACCAAGAAGGTATATTTTCTGCATTAACTTCAACATCAAAAATTAAAGCAGATTTACCCTCTATTTCTACAATTTCACCAGTAGGATAAAAAGATAATATATTATATTCTTGTGTTTGTAATATAAATTTTTTAAATTCATTAGCTATTTCTTTTTGTTTTTCATCATATTCAGGAATAACTTCTGCTATAAAATCAGAATCAGGAGATAATTGAATCCATTCACCTTGATGACCTTTAGTTATATCCATATATGGAAAGTCAGATGCCTTGTAATATATATTATCATTAACTGCTCTACCTTCCATATCTAAAGACATGGTCATAGAACCAAATTTACCTTCACCAAATAAATGAATACCTACATCGGGAAAACGATTTTTACTATCTTCACGACCAGAAAGAGAAAAGCCACTACCAGCAAAAGTAAAATCTGCTTCAAAATTCTCTGGTATAGACATTAACATATTATCTGACATTTCTTTTAAGAAGTTACCAGACATAAATTCCATTGAATCTGATCCTTCTACGTTTTCTAATTCTTCTTCAACTGCTTTAGCGTCAGAATCTCTTTCACCTATATTAATATCATAGGTTAAAGAAAAATCCACCCCGTCTAATTCAGATAAACCTTGATACATCTTAGTGACTAATTCTTCTGTATCAGGCCTTAAAAATGGTATCTTATACTTCAAGTTAGTAAAAAACACCAATCCAATACCTGTTAAAAATAGTAAAACCACTAAAGATATTATTACAATCTTTAATGGAAACTTACTAGATGATTGAACGCTTGTTTTATTTAACCTATTAGCTAAACCTTGTGGAACTTGTTCTTCTTGAACAGGTGGTAATTGTGTTTTTATTTCATTTTCCATATTATTTTATTAATTCTAAAAATAACTAAAAAATATATAATAATTATATTATTTTACTACTAAATTATTTGTTAAAATTCTATTTTCTCTTTAAAATAGCTATTCCATTAATAGCCATAATACCCAAAATTAAAAATCCTAGATAAGAAATCCACATAGGTGAGTCCCATGTACCTAAAATCATAGGCAAATTAAAAATCACCCTAGCTAAATGACATAATGCTACAATAACAAATATAGTTGTAGCAATAGAAATAAATGTTGTTCTTCTTATATATTTATATTAATTATATATATAATACCACAAAAATACGAAAATAAAAAATCCAGTAAAGCAAGTATCATAACTATTGGAAATATTGAAAAAAACAAATCACGCTTAGTTCCTTTGTCAATATTACCAAAGCTATCATTGCGTTTTGACAGGACTATAATATCATCATCGTCCATCTTAAACGCAGGATAACCATTGTGGTATACCACATCTTCAATCACACCAACATCCATAGACCTTCCAGTATATTCTTGATGATATGGTAAAGATGTTACTCTCTTGCCTTTGAAAAATTCTTTCATAGACAAGATTTTAGCAAGACTAAACTTTTTGCTTTCCATTGTTTTGCCTCCTTCTTAGTTAAAGAACTGAACCTCACCACTACAATACCATAAATATTAAAAAATGTCAGTAAAAAAGAAAAGCTCCGAACATTTATGATCAGAGCTTTAAAAAACTATTTAAGCACAATATAATGTATATATTTCTCTGAAGAGATATAAAAAATATACAAATCCTCTTCTCCACTAGCACTAAGAAAACCAAATGTGCCATCTTCATTCTTGATAGTTATAACCTTATCATTATCCAACTTGATTGTTAAAATATTATCAAGAAAAATAATTGCTTTGACTTTACCAAGGGGGTACATCATCTTCATGTCATTGTTTATACAAACAACTTCCATGTTAATAATTCTTTTCATTTCTTCTACTTGGGTGCCTAACAAACCCTGATAATACTCCATCGTACTACCTCCATGCTTAAGTTATATTAATGAACGTAAAAATACGATACAATAAATATAGAAAAATGTCAACCAAAAAGCCGCTATACTAATATAACGACTTTTCAACTTAAAATTATGTAGATTTTATTTATTCTTAAATCTATTTCTTCTTTTTAGCTTTTTACGTCTTTTTCTTTTAACAGCTAACCTTTTATGTTTAACTTTTGTTCCCATTACTTTAATATTTTAATTATATAAAAGAATATACCAAGATAATACTGTATTGTCAAGATTAATTAGATAAATTTAATATTTCTCTAGTTAAAGGACCAACCATACCAACAGGTAAAATATTATTATCTTTTTGATAACTCATTACTGCATCTCTGGTAATATATCCATAATATCCTGTAGTAGTATAATGTTTAAAATATCCTTTATTCTTTAAGAAAACTTGCAAATTCTTTACTTCATCACCCATAGTACCTAAGTATAGGTATCTAGTAAAAAAATAATCTTTACTTTCTGCAACAACTTCAGATTCTTCTACAACTATATCTTCTTCTACAACTATATCTTCTTCCGTGTCCCAATCAAAGTTTCTTTCATTTAAGAAATCTTCAGAAAATATCCAATACTTATTATCACCTACCAATAAATAATTTCTTAGATTATTAAAATATCCAAACAATTGATCTACTAATGTTGCTTGTGCTTCTTCTACTTCACCAACATCTAAAAATATACTACTTGAATATATATCAGTAACATTACCATAGTCGTTATAGAACTTAACATAAATATGATATTCATCATTAAGACATTCCTCTGCTTTAATTTGACAGTCTGCTTCAGAACATAAATCCCATTCTACTTCCTCAGTATAGTCTTGAATGCTAGCATCACTTAAATCTTCTTTATTAGAAACAGCAATTTTAGTAATATCATCACCAACATTAAATGTTAATTTAACCTCTCTATTATTAGTAACCTCATCTTCATTATTAATATATACTTTAAAACCAAGTTCTGGTGTTTGAATTGAGTTTAATAGATATGTCGCTATACTACCTCCACCACTAGTAGGACTATCTTCATCTTCATCCTCATCACCACCAATACCAAATTCAGAAAACGAATCAATAATACAAGTTATATTATTATCACCTGTATTAATAGTACAATTATCTTCAGTCGTCCATGCATCATTTTCATAATGAAATACTCTTAAATTAGCTTCAGGTATTGCTCCTAAATTATCTTCATCATATGGTAAAGTTATTGTAGCTGAACCTGAAACACTAGCTGTTTCTGGACCCAAATCTATTACGCTTCCTACCATCTTTGTACCACTTAAACTTCCTGATGATATAGTTAAAATACCATCAGAAGCAGTAGTAGCAGCTGAAACATCTTCTGGATCTTTTAAGTCTATTTTAAAAGTTCCATCAGTGCTTATATTATTAAATGCTATTTCTAAATCAAGACCATCTATATGAAAAGATAAATCATCAGATGTAATATTAGTATACGTAGGTGCTGGATCTATACCAGGAAGTAATCTTTCACCTGGTGCTAAATACTTACTAGCATCACTTGGTACACAATCATTACTAATACAAGCAATTTGTTCCAATATTAAACCAAATGGTGGAATTACATCTGGTGGAAGGAATTGAGTACCATCATCTAAAAATTCTGTTCCTGTTCCAAAAATAATACCTTCTTTAAATTCTTGAGCCTTATCCTTAAAATCAGTTTCATCACCAAAATGCATATACTTATCAAAAGTCATTAGTTTAGAAAATTTCTGCTCTGCTGCAAAACGAGCCATTTCATCAAAAATACTATTTTCACCAAATGTTTGTGAACCTGCTCTAAAGTCTGCTTTTTTACCAAATGCTTCATTAGCTAAAAATTGAGAACCAGAACCATATTTTATTTCCTCAGCTGAAAAATCATGATCTACATCAAATACTTGACCTGCTGCAAAATGTGCTTTCTTAGCAAAAGCCTGAACTGCATTAAAAGTATGTGTTCCTGCACTAAAATCTGCTTCTTCGTCCCATGCCATAGCAGCATTAAAATTAGTATTATTTGCAAATTTTACATTTTTACCAAAATTTTGTATTCCATCAAATTCTTGACCAATTGCAAATTCTGTTCCTGTAGCAAAGTGTTGATTTGCACCAAAATCCATTGTTCCTGAAGTAAAATCTTGATCTTCTGCAAAATATATACCATCCATAAACATTGTTCCATCATCAAATTCTTCTGGAACTTTAAATTCATAATCTTCACCATAACTATATATCTCACTAAAAACTGCCTGTGAAAATGAACTACTACCCTTAGAGTTTAATGCTGAAACCTTCATAAAATAAGTACCACCACTAGTTAATCCTGTTACTGTAGTAGTAGTTTTTGTACTAGTACCATCATTAAATGTAGTATACGTACTACCACCGTCAGAGCTAATCTTAATAATATAATCAGTTATATCAGCTCCATTACTATTTGGAGCTACCCAAGATAATACAATAGTTGTATCTGTTTTTTCACCTATTATTAGAGTGTTTGGAGCGTCTGGTACTGTTGCAGCTACACTAGTTGTAGTTGACACAGCAGAAGTATAGTTACTTGTACCAACAGAATTAATAGCTGCTACTTTGAAAAAATACAGCGTATCATCACTTAAACCTGTTACTGTAGTAGTAGTATTTGTACTAATGCCATCATTAAATATTATCCATGATCCTAAAGTAGTTTGATATTGTATAGCGTAATCAGTTATACTAGCCCCCCCATTATTACCTGGAGATGTCCAAGAAAGAGAAACTTCAGTAGTTTGAACATCGGTTGCTGATAAATTAGTAGGAGCATCTGAAACTGATAATGTAATTGTTGACACAGAAGAAGAATATGCACTTGTACCTGAATTATTCCTAGCTGCTACTTTAAAATTATATGTTGTACCAGAACTTAATCCTGTTACTGTCATAAAATTATTAGTGCTAGTACCATCATTAAATGTAGTCCACAACTGACCACCACTTACTTGATATTGTACAAGATAGTCTGTAGAGCCAAGAGAAACAGTCCAAGAAAGAGAAACTTGTGTGTCTTGTGTACTACTTACAGCTAATCCTGTAGGAGTAGAAGGTGCTCCCCCACCCTTTGGCGCTCCTCCTTTACCATAAGTTAACACTGAACTAACAGTAGCTACAGATGCTGCCAAAACAAATAGTATAACTAAAATAGCTAAATGGGTTACCCCCTTATTGTTTTTAAACATAGTTATTTTCCTTTAATTTTTATACCAACATTATACCATAAAATATATGGGAAACAAAATAAAAACCCCATATATTACTATATGGGGCATATAAACTAAGTATGTATACTAGAAATACTCATCTAGTTTTCTGAATTTAAACCCTTCCTTAGCTGTAATAGTGGCAATATATACATCGCCACCAACAGTAGGAACCTCTGCTTTAATAAAAGAATGAAACTTAGACGTAGAGTCAATTAACCAATTAATCAACTGGAGGCATTCTCTTAAAGAAATATTAATAATATAATCAACAGAAGCTCCAGAACGAACAGAACTAATGATATCATTAACTACCTTCCTAATAGCTAAATCTATATATTTATCCATTCTCATTTTGTCTTCTTCTGGGTTATAAAGATGGTCTGGAGTACCCTTTTTAATCTCTCCCCATTGTTCTTCATTAAAATTCCAAGCATTAACAGCTAAATGCTCCATTTTTGTGACATAATGTTCTTTAAGATTTTTATCGTCAAAACAATCTTCAATCATACGAGCAAAAAATGCTCTCATAAATCCATCAATTTGATCTGGTAATCCTTTTTGAAATCCAAGAATCATCCTACTTACAACATCATTATCACCAACCATTTCAAAAGTAAAACCTGATAATTGCTGAGAAGTAACATCTGGTTCTTCATTTTTTTTAAAAACTATCTTTACTTTATAACCAAAATATTCTTCTTTATCAACACAATAGCCAAGATAAAGTACTTCACCCTGAACATCATCAAGGTCTTGCTCCTTCCAAATATGATGCATAAGGTTAATGAGTGTTTCTACATATTTTTCAAAAGACAATTCATTAAACTCATCTTTCTTATCCATAATCTCAATCACGTCATTGTTTAGACGAGCTAAAAAAGCATCACCTACGGAAATAAAAGCACCATAATCTTTATCATTACGATGATACATAGGAAAAACTTTATTAGACAAAAAACTATTACTTGTAATATTTTCAACAGAGTTTTCTAAAGTTTTCAAAAGCTCTACTATTTTTTCATTATGAACTTCTTGAGATAATTCACCTTCTTCCCTTGCTCTCATAATGTTAAGTTCAAATATACCAATAGCTGCTAAGACTCTTTTGTCAATAACTTCCCTAGTAGCACTAACTAAACTGTCTACTCATAGAGCAACGCCGTGAGAATTAATAATACCAATTCCTAAACTCATGATCCGACCTCCTTGTAAAAGGGTTAGTGTAATATTTAAAAGTACTAATATAATTAAATTATACTATCAAATATACATTATATGTCAAGAAATTGCTTTTTAGTTAAAATAATATTAAAATATACATAATAAACTAAAAGAAAAAAATGAGTATAAAAATAAGATCTCCTTTTGTTAATGTTAAACCATACATGCAACCAGATGATGGGCAAACACCTTATGCTAAAACAAGGCAAGAAACAAATAAACCATACACTAAAATATATTTAATAAGACATTGTCACCCTAATTCTGAATTTAAGGAAGAAATAGGTGACGCAAACATACCCTTATCTGATTTAGGTAAAGAACAAAGAAAATTACTTAATAAAAAACTGGAACAAATAAACTTAGACAAAATATATAGTTCCGAGTTAGTAAGAGCTAGAGAAACAGCAGAATTATTTGCTAAAAAGAATAAAAAAAGAATTTTTATAGATAAAAGACTTAATGAAATAGACTGGATTGAGTGGTATAAAATAAAATATTTCCGTATGTCTGAAAGAACAAGAATAAAAAGAATTAAAGAATATAAAACAATGGATAAAAATCTACACAAACTTCATATTAAATCTCGTAGGTTCCTATCTAGTATATATAGAGATGATAAAGGAAAATCTGTTGGACTATTTTGTCATGGTAATATCATAAGGTCTATGATAACCAGTATTCTTAATACAGATATAATTGGATTCCTATCTTTGGAAATATACCAATCTTCTATTACTAAACTGGTAATTGATAAAAACGGATATATAAAAATAAACTATATTAATAATATATGTCATTTACCACATAAACCTGATGAAAATATATTTTTAGCATCAATAAATCAATAAAATAAAAACTACTCGATCAAGAGTAGTTTTTAAGTTATAATGTTTTCATTTCTTTAATAATCTTCTTCAAAATATCGTAAGCTTCTTTTATATAATTATTTGCTTCTCGTATAAACTGGTTACCGGAAGAAAACAATGAGTTAGCAGAAGACAAATCGTTAATTGATTGAAATTGATTTTTACCAGCCTCGTATTTTTCTTTAGCTAAAGCTATTTTCTTATCAAAATCCTTTACCCAGCCTTCTAATTCTGTAATATCTTGTTTAGTATTTTCTAAGGAAGCTAATTTATCTTTAATTCTAAGAGAAATATTTTCTGCTTTTTTAATTACATAAACAATTCTAGCTGATAATATTCTACCTGTTATTTTCTTAACATTTAAACGATGGCTATGCCAGTAAGAACGAATCTCTTGAGCTTCTTCTTTTATTTGACTAGCAGAAGCAGTTTGTATTTTACTTAATTTACCATTCAAATAATTTATATCTTCGTCTATTTCTGCTACTATAGACTGTCTTTCGCTTTCTTCTAAAGAATATCTATTAGAAACCCAATTCTTAATACTCTCTAATTTTTTAATGAGCACAGTTACGCTTTTTTCTAAAAAAGACCTAGCTTTATCTTCTAATACTTGTTTATTATCAGCATTTTTAAACTGTTTGTAATTAGATTTAGCTGTAACATAATCTTGTTTTGCAGATTTGTAAAAATTAACCTCTCTAGTATACTGTTTTTTTGAATTGGTATATTGTTGACGAACTGTTTTATCTTTAACTTGTAAACTTAAAGCTAATGCTTGTGAACCTATTAAACCAGTTATTATTATTAATAATAATCCGGTTATAAAAAATGTATTTCCTTTTTTCATATATTTATATTTAATTATTTATTGTATCTAAATCATCATCTAAACCAGATAAAGAATCGTCTTCGCCAAGGTCTTCTAATTCATCTAAATCTGTTAAAAAACCTTCTAATTCTGATGCTAGTTCTGATGCTAGTTCATCAAAGGCACTATTATCATCAACATCTTCTTCAAAATCTTGATTTTGAATATCGTCTAATTCTTCATCCAGATCATATATATCACTATTATCACCTAAGTCTAATAAATCTAAAAAATCTTCTTCCAAAGAATTAATTTCATTTTTTAATTCTCCAGTATCTCCTTTTTCTTGAAATTGATTATATATTACAAAAACAAAGAAGACAAGTACTACCAATATTAATATTTTTTTCATATATTTATTTATTATTTTTAATAATTTTTTTAATCTCTTTTACATGTCTTAATATTTTTTCACTTGTTTCCATAGATTGTAAGTCTGCTTGTAGATCTGCTTCATCACGAATATCGTCTCTAATGCTTTGCCTATTCTGAGCCATTAATAATAGTATCATTAAAACTATAGCTTCTGAAGATACTACCATAGTTAAAACTTGAATATTTAAATTAAATACTAACCAAAACCAAAACCAAATAATGTGAATAAAAAGAAAAAACCAAGAACCAACCATATTATTCATTGAATCAATAACTTTTATTCTTTTAATCTTTTTAAAAGCAAACAATTTTTTACGAGGCATATTTTTTATATTACTATATATAGTATACTATATTATTTTAGAAAAAGAAATATTAAATATTTTTAACTAAAACTAATATTGTATTAACTATTACTATGGCAATTGTAATTCTTGCCATTGTATAATGACATTTCCACGGTATTATATTAATACCCTTTTTGTTTAACACAGCTATAGTAGCTGTAAATAATATAAATATTAAAATTACAATACTCAACCACATGGTAATTGGTTTTTCTAAAATTAATAAATTAGCAATTTGATTTATCATATTTTTATTTTAACTAATATTCTTAAATTTAACAAAATATATATATTAAAGCAAACAAAAAAACATCTTAAGATGTTATGGTCGTCCTGCTGGGACTTGAACCCAGGACCCCCACTTTATAAGAGTGGTGCTCTAACCAGCTGAGCTACAGGACGTTAAGAATATACATATTATATCAAAACTACATATTTTGTGAAGAGCCTAAGCAGTATATATCATTTTTAACTTATCAGTCAACTTATTAACTAATAATTCTTTAGTGGTATCCATATCTTTATCAACTATAATCTTAACAAACTTTCTATCTCCTTTACTATGTAATTCTTTAGTTATTTCTAAAGCATTTATATTATCTATGGCATAAATCCAAGCCTCTGTTTTATTCAACTCCTTTTGATAGAAAATAATAGCTAATTTAGAATCAGGAGTAGACAAAACTAAATCTTTAACCATTTCTTCAAAATCTTCTGGTAAATAATCTCTTTCATCGTGATTTAAATATGAAGTAATAATATTATCCTTTTCTTCTAAACGAGATAATATCTTACCCCAATTCTTTAAAGTTTTAATATCTTTTGTCCTATACAATGACTCAACTATTTTACCTCTATCAGCCCCCATTATAATTAACTCACTAGATAATTCTAAAAGCTGAGGTGTAACTTGAGCAGATTGAAAACTATTAGTAGCTGATATAATACCTCCTAAAAAACAAGTAGCTAAATCTTTATCTACATGTTTCTTTAACATATTATATGAAATCTCACTTAAAGAAGATGCTGTTGTTTCTACAATATTTAATTGACCAAAGTTTTCATTTAAAACAGATCTATCAATATTTAATATTGGAATATTATAAAGAAAAAATTCACTATGATTTGTAAAAATATCACCTAGAGATTCTAAAAAAGAAGCCCCTAAAGATATAATTAAATCATACTTTATATCCCCTTTGTCTATCTTTACATCATTATCACTAAAAGATCCATCTTTAGGGATAATATTAATATGTAATTCATAACCATTGGTTTCATAGCTTAATTGTTTAACTTTAGTTTTAGAAATATCAAGAACAATTTTAAAGTTAGATAAACTATCAATACTATTATCTATTTTAACATTCTTAGGTAAAAAGTCTGGTATATTAATATCACCATTAAAAACAATATCTACATCTTTATCTTTCTTAGATAAAAAAAGATACCAAGCAATAGCTGAGCTAATAACATCTACATTAGGATTCTGCGGACCAATGATAAGGATATTCTTTGCAGAATCTAAGAATTTACTTACTTCTTTTAACGGTAAATCCATATATCACTATTTAAAGTTGATTACTTAAAATATCTTATATATCAACTTTTGTCAATAACCCCTAACATTGACTTTTTATCCTTATTTTAGTAAAGTAAAGCCATTATTAAGAGAAAAACTATGAATATTACAGCTTTAGCAAGACAATTAAAGGTTACAACTAATGAACTTTTGGAAAAATTACCAGAACTTGGTTTTGATATTGGAGCTAGAGCTATAAAAATAGATGATTCTTTAGTACCTAAAGTAATAGAAGCTTGGAAAAAACAAAGCAAAAAAGCTAACCTACAAGAAGAATTAGCAGGAATAAAAGAAATAAGAGGAAAAGAAGATAAAGAGAAGAAAGAAGTTGATAAAGAAATAAGCATATCTGATACTATAATAGTTAAAGATATGGCAGAATTAATGAATCTACCTGTAGCTAAACTAATGGGTGAATTAATGAGAAATGGAATCATGGTTTCATTAAATGAAAAGATAGATTTTGATACTGCAACTATAATAGCTGAAGATTTAGGATTCAAAGTTACAAAAAATGATAGCGAAAAAGGAGAAGAAATAAGTAAAAGGGAAAAGTTAGAAAAATTATTAAAAAATAGAAATAGTAAAGATATTAAACCTCCTGTTGTTGTGGTAATGGGACATGTTGATCATGGTAAAACTAAACTTCTTGATGTTATAAAAGAAACAAATGTAGTTTATGAAGAAGCAGGTGGTATTACTCAACATATTGGAGCATATCAAGTTGAAATAAAAGATAGATTAATTACTTTTTTAGATACACCTGGTCATGAAGCTTTTAAAGCTATGAGATCTAGAGGTGGGCAAATAGCTGATGTAGCCATACTTGTAGTAGCAGCAGATGATGGCATACAACCACAAACATTAGAAAGTATTTCAGTTATACAAAAAGAAAAACTTCCTTTTATCATAGCTATAAACAAAATTGATAAAGAAAATGCTGATGTAGAAAAAGTTAAAAAAGAATTATCAGAAATTAATTTAATGCCAGAAGACTGGGGCGGTAAAACTATAACTCACAATATATCTGCTAAACAAAAGCAAGGCATTAATGAATTATTAGAACTTGTACTGTTGGTAACAGATATGAAAGACTTAAAAGCAGATGATAAAGGATCAGCTGTAGGTACAATTATTGAATCACATATTGATAAATCGCAAGGACCAATAGCTACTGTATTAGTACAAGCTGGAACATTAAAAATAGGTGATATGTTTTTAGTAGATGATGTGCCTGGTAAAATTAAAGTATTAAAAGATTGGCAAGATAATGATGTTAAAGAAGCAGGACCTGCTATGCCTGTTAAAATATTAGGATTAAAACAATTACCTAATATAGGGGAAGTATTTGAAGTAATAACTGATAAAAAAGAATTCAAAAGTAAATTAAAGAAAAGAGGTAACACTAATATTGTAAAAGCAAAGGCTATTGATGATAATTCAGATATACAAGTACTTAATCTAATAATTAAATCTGATGTATTGGGTTCTGCAGAAGCAATAGAAGCAGCCTTAGATCAAATGGATATTCCTGATACAAAAGTAAAAGTATTAAAAAAAGGATTAGGTCATATAACAGAAGATGATATAGCTAATGCTGAAGCTACTAACGCTATTGTCATAGGTTTCCATATTAAAGAAGATAAAAATATTAAACTATTAGCTAGAGATAAAGAGGTAACTCTACTCTATTTTGATATTATATATAAACTATTAGAAGATATAGAAGAAAAATTAAAAAATATTAAAGAAAAGAAAACTATTCATAAACTATTAGGTAAAATGAAAGTTTTAGCTATATTTAAAACTACTAAAAGTGGGATGATATTTGGTGGTAAAGTAATACAAGGTAGTGTTAATAAAGATGCGAAGATTAAGGTTTTAAAAAATGAAGAGGTTCAAGCTATAGGTGAAATAATAACATTACAATCAGCTAAAGAAGATATTAATGAAGTAGTAGAAGGAAATGAAGCTGGCGTTGAATACAAAGGTGAACCAATAATAGAAGTAGATGATACTTTAGAATTCTTTGAAGAAATATATGAGTAAAAGAACAGAACAAGTTTCTGAATTATTAAGACAAGACATTAATAATATCTTAGTTAAACACTTTGAATCACCAAAAGGAATGTTAATTAGTGTTTCAGATGTAACAATATCCCCTGATTTAAAGAATGCTACTGCTTTTTTAAGTATCATACCTAATAATAAGCTGGGAAGTGGCCTTAAAGCTATAAAAAAAGAAAGCTCTCGTATTCAACATAAGTTAAGTAAGCAATTATCAATGAAGTTCACGCCTAGAATACACTGGAAGATAGATGAAAGAGATTTAAAATATAAAGAAATAGATAAAGCTTTAAATACCTAGGATTGACTAAATAATACTTTTTGCATATACTACTCTATTATGCAAAATTATAAAGATACAAGCCAAGCTATACTACAAAGTATTGAACAAGCAAATACTATACTTTTAATTTCACATAAAAAACCAGACGCTGATACCCTAGGTTCTAATTTAGCTTTGTATCAACTATTAAAAAAGAAGAAGAATAAAAATGTTTCTAGTTTTTGTATTGATCCTGTTCCTAAAAATTTAGAGTTTATGCCATATAGTCATAAGATAGAAGACAACCATCTACTATTTAGAAAAAAGTTTGATCTAATTATTGCAGTGGATTCTGGTAGTTTAGAATATGCAGGTGTTAAAAATCTAATAGACTCTATGCAATACACTCCTAAGATTATAAACATAGATCATCATGCTTCTAACCCTTACTATGGAGATATTAATTTAGTAATTAAAGATGCTTCTTCTGCGTGTGAAATTATTCACCGTCTTTTTAAGGATTGGAATGTTGAATATACTAAAGAAATAGCTGAAAACTTAGCTTGTGGCTTAATAACTGACACAGGAGGATTTAAAAATCCTGCTACAAGTTATCAATGTTTAAAAATAGCAGGAAAATTAAATCAAAAAGGAGCTAATATACATAAGATAGTTAATAAAACATTAAATAGTAATGATATTACTAATTTAAAGCTATGGGGTATAGCTTTTTCTAGAATAGAAAAGATAAAAAAATATGATTTAGTATATACACATTTAACTAAACAAGATTTAAAAGATTGTAATGCTAATATAAATGATACTGAGGGACTTGTAAACTTCCTACATATTATAAAAGAAGGAAAGATTACAATGGTATTACAAGAAGATGAAGACGGATATATAAAAGGATCTTTACGAACTACTAAAAATATAAACTTAGCTAAGCTAGCACAAGCTTTAGGTGGTGGTGGACATGAAAAAGCTGCTGGCTTTACCTTGTCAGGTAGGTTAGAATATGTTAAAAATAAATTAAAAGTAATATAATATTATGTTAATACCAACAGTAATTGAAAAAAGTCAAAATGGTGAAAGGGCTTATGATATTTATTCTCGTCTTCTTAAAGATAGAATAATATTCTTGGGAGATATGATAGATGATAGAATAGCTAATTTAATTATAGCTCAATTATTATTCTTAGATGCTCAAAATCATGATCCAATAAAAATGTATATCAATTCTCCTGGTGGCTCTGTAACTGATGGTTTAGCTATATATGATACTATGCAATATATCAAAAGTCCTGTTTCTACAATTTGTATTGGTTTAGCAGCATCAATGAGTGCTGTACTATTAGCAGGAGGAGAAAAAAATAAAAGATTTGCTTTACCTAGTTCAGAAATACTAATTCATCAAGTAATGGGTGGTGCTACAGGACAAGCTAGTGATATAAAAATAAAGGCAGAACAAATATTAAAGTTAAAAGATAGACTAAATAAAATACTTCAAAAACACACTGGAAAGAACTTAAAAAAGATTGAAAAAGATACAGATAGAGACTATTATTTAACCGCAAGAGAAGGCGTAGAATATAATTTAGTTGATAAAATTATAGAATAAACAATTACGTTTTTACAAGATTATAAAAATATGTTATTATTTTTTTAGAGTAAGTTATAGAGGTTTTTAAATCTCGCAACAAATAGCTTACCGCAAGACCGTCAGTGTATAGCATCACTCATAGTTGAAAGACTTTTGGCTGATGTTATACAATATACTGATGGTCTTTTGAGACAATACACAACTCTTGATTTTTTAAACACTTTATGTTATTATCATATTTGAAGATAATATAATCTTCAACAAACGATTTTAAATAGTAATTTACTGTTTTAACAATAATTATATAAACCGATACAGTCATAATTATAGAATACAGGGAAATAATAATGAAACTTAACTTACAACAATTAGTACTAAATTACTCATCTAATCAACTGATTAGAATTATTAATATTCTCTAAAACAAAACAGTAAAACGGAAAGTTTTTAAACATGCAACTATTATTACTACTAATCTCTTTATTATTTGGTATACTTTTAGGTTATATTATTAAAAAAGTTAGCACAAGTAAAAAGATTAGTTCTTCTCAAGAAAAAGCTGAAAATATCTTAACAGAAGCTAAACAAAAGTATAAGAATACTTTACTAGAGGCTAAAGATAAAGGTATTTCAATTATCGAGGAAGCTAAAAAAGAAGAAAAGGAAAGAAGAAAACAATTAAATGATCTAGAAAAACATCTAACAAGCAGAGAAAGTTTTTTTGATAAAAAGATTTCTGAATTTGAAGATAAAAAACAAGGTTTAGAAAATACAAGAAATCAAATCAATGCTGTTAAGAAAGACATTGAAAAAATAAAAGTAGATCAAATAGAAAAGTTAGAAAAAATAGCTAAATTAACCAGAGAAGAAGCTAAAGATGTTTTAATTAAGAATACTGAAGAACAAATGAAAGATGAATTATTACATCGTATTAGAAAATTAGAAGAAAGAGCTGAAGAAGAAATGGACGAAAGGGCTAAAAAACTCTTAACTACAGTTATAGAAAGATGTGCTGCATCTCATACTGTAGAAACTACCACAACAGCTGTAGACCTTCCTAATGAAGAAATGAAAGGAAGAATTATAGGTAGAGAAGGCAGAAATATAAAAGTGATTGAACAATTAACTGGAGCAGAAATAATTATAGACGATACGCCTGAATCTATTTTAATATCAGCTTTTAATCCAATAAGAAGACAATTAGCTAAATTAACATTGCAGAAATTAATGTCTGATGGTCGTATTCATCCAGGAAGAATTGAGGAAACAGTAAATATAGCTAAAAAAGAATTAGCTGTTGAAATTAAGAAGGCCGGTGAAGAAGCTGCATATAAAGCTGGGGTGGTTGGTTTAGATAATAAACTATTACAAATACTAGGAAGATTAAAATTTCGTACAAGCTATGGACAAAACCAATTACAACATGCTTTGGAAGTATCTCACTTATCTACACTTTTAGCTGGTGAATTAGGTGCTGATATTGGTGTTTGTAAAAAGGGTGGTCTTTTACATGATATAGGTAAAGCATTGGATCATGAAATACAAGGCTCTCATCCAGAAATAGGTTATGATTTAATGAAAAAGTTTGGACTAAGTGAAGAAGTAGCATATATGTCTAGTGCTCATCATGAAGATGAACCTAAAACATTAGAAGGTGTAATTGTTAAAATAGCTGACGCTATATCTGGTTCAAGGCCTGGTGCTAGAAGAGACTCTTTAGAAGAATATATTCAAAGATTAACGGAATTAGAAGATACTGCTAAATCTTTTTCTGGTGTAGAAAAAGCATATGCTATACAAGCTGGTAGAGAAATTAGAGTATTTGTTTCACCAGAAGAACTAGATGATTACAAAGCAAATAAATTAGCTAAAGATATAGCTAATAAAATAGAAAGTGACTTAAAGTACCCTGGAGAAATAAGGGTAACAGTTATAAGAGAAAAAAGAATAACAGAATATGCAAGATAAAATAAAAATAATTTTCTTTGGAGATATCACAGGATCTCTAGGAAGAAAAGCAATACAAGAAATTATTCCTAAATGGAAAAAAGAATATCAACCTGATATTATTTTAGCTAATGTAGAAAACTTAGCTCATGGAAAAGGAGTTACAGAAAAAACATTGAAGGCAGTACAAGAAACTGGTATAGAAATATTTACTGGCGGTAATCATATTTGGGACAAAGAAGATCTTAATAAGTTAGCTGAAAATACTAACTTTGCTTTAGCTTGTCCAGCCAATGATCATAGAACACCAAAAAAGTTTATCTATCAAGAAAAAGAAGTTAATAAACAAAAACTCATTATCATAAGTTTAATGGGCACTGTGTTTATGGAAGAAGATAACTTAGAAAATCCTTTTTTCAGTATAGATAAACTATTAAAAAAACTACCAAAGGATAGTAATATTATTATTGATTTTCACGCTGAAGCAACTTCAGAAAAAAGAGCATTAGGTTTTTACTTAAATGGAAAAATAGCAACATTGCTTGGAACACACACTCATATACCTACTGCTGATGCTCAAATACTAGATAAAGGAACTGGATATATTACTGACGTTGGTATGACAGGACCATACAATTCTGTTCTAGGAATTAAACCAGAAATTATAATCGAAAAATTCTTAACTGATGAAAAAATAAAGCATGAATTACCAACTACTGGCAAAATTGAAGTAAATGCTGTATTATTAGAGATAAGTAATAATA
>CAYMZA010000003.1:0-41189 GCA_964394835.1 uncultured Gammaproteobacteria bacterium | reverse complement strand
CTAATGATATTGAAGCAGCTAAGAAGATTATAGCTGGAACAGCTAGACAAATGGGAGTTAGAATTGAAAAATAATGAGGGAGATTGAATCTGTCGGTTTAATCATTATTACCTCTAAAATTTAAAAATATGAGTAAAATAAGCAAAAGATTAAAAGAAGCTAAAGAGAAAATTGATAAAACTAAAGAATACTCTTTAGAAGAAGCTATACAATTAATTCAAGAAACATCTAAAGTTAAGTTTGATGCTTCTATAGAATTACATGTTAATTTAGGTATAGATCCTAAAAAAAGTGATCAGATTATTAGATCTTCAATTATATTACCACATGGTACTGGTAAAAAAGTAAAAATAGCAGCTATAGTTTCAGAAGATAAAGTAAAAGAATCTAAAGACGCTGGAGCTGATATAGTTGGTAGTGAAGATATGATTGCTGAAATTAAAAAAACTGGTAAAACTGATTTTGATATTGTTGTAACTACACCTGATATGATGAAGAACCTTTCTAGTATAGCTAGAATTTTAGGTCAAAGAGGTTTAATGCCTAATCCTAAAACAGATACTATTGGTACTGATTTATCTAAAATGATTGGAGAATTAAAAAAAGGTAAAATGTCATTTAAGAATGATAAAGGTGGTAATCTTCATGTTTTGGTAGGCAGGGTATCTTTTTCTAAAGAAAAACTATTAGAAAATTTAGAAGTGTTTATAGATGCTTTAAAGAAATTAAAACCACAGAGTATAAAGGGTGTTTTTATAAAAAGCATTATATTATCATCTTCTATGGGGCCTGGAATTAAATTAAAAATATAAATTAAAAAATTCGTTATTTAATAACGGATTTTTTATTACTTGACAAGAATTTTTTTTTAGTATATATGTAAAAGTACATATAAATATATGGAAAATATTAGTTTAAAACATTATACAAGTAAAGCTAATCACATGAAAATGTTCCGTGGTTGGTTTATTGTATCTGTTGAAAGCTAATTTTTTATATAAAATAGGTTTAGAAAGTAATTAGCTATCAACATAGGATAGCTATTTTTTATTAATCATTAATTATTATATGACGAGTATTAACTTAAAACATTATACATCTAAGGCTCATTACATGAAAATGTTTCGTGTATGGTTCTTTGTATTTTTTGATAGTTAATATTATATAATTAGGTAAAATGTATATGTTGACTATCAATAACTGATAGTCATTTTTTGTTCTTTAACACCAAAAGGAGGTGAATCATGAAAAATCAATTTTGGGAGTGTCAATCTCCTCAAACTATTGCTGTACAGCGTGCTTGGTTAGATTTTGTTACTAGTAACCCTAACAGTTCTAAGCTAGAAGAAGTTATTCGTAATAATCCTAATTGGCGTGAAAGGGCTGCTGAAGAACTTTTGTCACACAATAACATTAGTGATCAGAGTCTGCGTTGTATCATTGTTAACGTACCTGAATGGCGCAAGAAAGCAACTCGTATTCTACTGCAACGTATTAAGTGGAATCTTGATGCTATCAACTCATCATTTTAACAACAAAAAAGAAAGGAGTTAGTCATGAGTAAGAGAATGCCAGACACTAGGAGGGGTAAATGTCGTCAATATATCGATGGTTATAACCCAGAGGATGAATTGAATTTTGTGGAAGCAGAAGAATGTTCGCCTCACTTTAATCAGGAAGATTGTGATGTAGATTCTTCACCGTTATTTGAAAATAGCGGTGGAGAAGATACTGCATTCTTTTTGTAAAATAGTGGGTGGTTTAAATATAATGTTTAAGCCACCCACACTATTACAATAATTAAATTAAATATACAACTAAATTAAAAACATGAAACAAGAAAACATTAAAAAAGAATTAATTAAATTAACACAAGATTTAATTAAGTTTAAAACAACAAGTGATAACCCAGAGGAGGTTAAAAAGTGCATTAAGTATATTAAGGAATACCTTAAAGATACTGATGTTAGTATTAAAGAATATATTAACAAAGGTAAAACAGCTTTATATATTTCATACACTGGCAACAAAAAACCTAAGCTATTATTAAACGGACATATTGATGTAGTACCATGTGATGAAGAGCAATATACTCCTTTTATAAAAGATGAAAAAATATATGGTCGTGGAGCTGTAGATATGAAAGGGGGAGTTGCTGCTGATTTATTATTAATTAAAGAGTTAGGTAAAGAAGATATTCAGCCTGATATAGCTTTAATGATTGTATCTGATGAAGAAATAGGTGGTTTTGATGGAACTAAGTATTTAGTAGAAGAGAAGGGATATTCTGCAGACTTTGCTATAGCAGCAGAACCTGGTCATGCTACTGAAAATAGTTTTAATATTACTATAGCTGAAAAAGGAGTATTGTGGTTAAAGATTAAAACTAAGGGTAAATCTTGTCATGGATCAAGACCTTGGTTAGGTGATAATGCTATAGAAAAACTTGTAAGTAAGATTAAAGATATTAAAAGTATTTTTGAAGAAACCACTGAAGATAATAGATGGAAAACAACTGTAAATATTGGGACTATTAAAGGTGGTGATATTACTAATAAGGTTGCAGAAAGTGCAGAGTTAACTGTAGATATTAGATATACAGAAGAAACTTCTATTCCAGAGATATTAGAAAAAATAAAAAAGATACCAGATATTGAAATCGAGATATTAGAAGAATGTCAGATGTTGTTAAATCCTGATAATGTTGATATTATAACTAAGTTAAAGGAGTCAGTAGAAGAATGCTCTGGTAAGGAAGTTAAACTAGGCAAAGAACATGGTTCTTCAGATTTACGATATACTTCTGCTATAGGCATTCCTTCGGTTATTTTTGGACCATATGGTAATAATCACCATGGTAAAGGAGAGTATGTTTCTATACAAAGTTTAGAAAAATACTATGAAGCTTTAAAACAATTCATAATTAAAGAAATTAAATAAAAAATATGGAATTAAAAATTGTAAAAAAAATAAATCAAGAAGATGTTGATTTATTAATAACACCAGTTCTATCTAGTAATTTAGATAAGGTGTTAAAAGATTTAGATTTAGTTAATTTAGCTAAGAAAAAGAATTTTACTGGTAAAAAGAATCAATTACTTAGTAAAGATAATCTTTTAGTCTTAGGTTCTGGGCAAGAAAAAAAGTTAAGCACAGAAGACTATAGACAACTAGCTGGTAATATTATTAATTATTTGAAAAAGAATAAAGTAGACAATATTACTTTAATAGCTAGTCAATGGTTAAAGGGTAATGATATAAAAGATTTAGGTAATGCTTTAGCTCAAGGATTAACTTTAGCTAACTATACCTTTGATAAGTACAAGAAGAAAGATGAAGATAACATTAAAGTTGATATTAAAACTTTAATTATTGAACTAGATAGTAAAAAGAAAGCACAGTTTAAGAATGGATTTAATCAAGGTATATTATTATCTGAAGGTACAATTAAAGCTAGAGATTTAGTTAATGAACCAGGTAGTGTAATGACACCTAGTCTTTTATCTAAAGAAGCTGAACTAATTGCTAAGGAAAATAGTAATATTTCTGTAAAGATATTAGAAAAAGCTGAGATAAAGAAATTAGGTATGAATGCTTTCTTGGGAGTAGATCAAGGATCAGATCAACCTCCTAAGTTTATACACTTAATATATAAACCAAAAGGCAAGGCTAAAGATAAGGTTGGTGTAGTAGGTAAGGGTATTACTTTTGATAGTGGTGGTTTAAATATTAAAATAGGTGATTCTATGTCTGATATGAAAATAGATATGGGAGGAGCTGCTACAGTTATTGGACTATTTTCAGTATTAGGTAAAGTGCAACCTAAGGTAGAAGTACATGGTATTATAGCTGCATGTGAAAATATGCCTTCAGGAAAAGCTTTAAAGCCAGGTGATGTAATTAATAATATGCAAGGTAAAAGTATTGAAATAGGTAATACAGATGCTGAGGGTAGAGTTACATTAGCTGATTCTTTAGCATATACTCAAAAACAAGGTATTAATACTATAATTGATTTAGCTACTTTAACTGGAGCAGAGATGATTGCCTTAGGAACACATTATGCTGCTTTATACTCAAATAGTAAAAAGTTAAATACAGAGATATTAAAAGCTGTAGACGTTTCAGGAGAAAAGATATGGCCTATGCCTTTACCAGAAGAGTATATAGAGTTAAATAAAAGTAATATTGCTGATATTAAGAATATAGCTAGTACTAGATATGGTGGGTCTATTACAGCTGCACTATTCTTACAATTCTTTATTGAAGAAAATGTAAATTGGGCTCATTTAGATATAGCTGCTCCTGCTTATGCTGAAAAACCTTTAAATAGTTACACTCCTATTGGTGGAGTAGGTTTTGGTGTACGAACATTATTAGAATGGTTGATTAGTTATTAATTATATTTATTAACAGCTTTATCAAAGTTTTTTTCTAGTATACTTTCTATAATTAAATGAACACTATCAATTATTTCAGGAAGTAATTGTTTTTCTTCTTTGCTAAATATCTTTAAAACAAATTGTTCTGATTTACCTTTTTGAGGACCTATGCCTAATCTAATTCTTTTAAAGTCTTTAGTTTTTAATTCTTGAATAATAGATTCTATACCTCTATGACCACCAGAAGAACGATTTTTAGATAATCGTATTTTATCAAAAGGAAGATCTATATCATCATAAATAATAATAATCTTATTATTTGGTAACTTGTAATATTTTTTTAATTTTTTAACAGCTATTCCAGATTCATTCATATACATTAATGGTTTTGCTAGAATAATTTTTTCTCTACCATTCTTAAATTCAGCTATTAAACTATTTGTATTTTTTAATTTTTTCCAGTTTAAGTTTTTCTTTTTTAATAAAGAATTTAATATTAATTGACCAAAATTATGTCTAGTATTTTCATATTCTTTATCTGGATTACCTAAACCAATTATTAATTTCATATTATTTATCTTTAAAGTTTTGACTTTTATGTACTAATATTTTTATTGGCACACCTTCAAAACCAAATTTATATCTTAAATTATTTTCTATAAATCTTAAATAAGAATCATGTAAGTCTGCTTTAAAGTTTACTTTTATAGCAAAAACTTGAGGATCTGTTTTGAGTTGTTTTAAACTATATATGTAAGGATGTTTAGTTCCCTTGCCTCTTGATGGCTTATGTTTTTTAACCGTTTTCTTTAATAGTTTATCTAAAGCATTTTCTGTAATTTTTTTTGATTTCTCAGAATATATTTGAGTTATAGTACTTAATATCTTTTTTAATCTTGTTTTATCTTTTGCAGAACAGAATATTAAAGGTGCCCATGAGATAAAAGGAAAGAACTTTTTATAGTATTCAGTAAACTCTTGAACAGTATCTGTTGTTTTGTCTTCAATTAAATCCCATTTATTTGCTAGAATCATTATCCCAGCTCCTGTTTCCATTGTTTTATCTAAGATATGTTTATCTTGCCACGTGAGTTTTTTAGAAGAATCTGTTACTAATACTACTATGTCTGCTTTTTGAATATTTTTTAAACTTTGCATTACAGATTGTTTTTCAAAAGAATCTATTGCTTTTTTACTTTGTCTTCTCATTCCCGCTGTATCTACTAGTACTAATTTTTGTTTTTCAAAAGTTAGCTCAATATCTTGTGAGTCTCTAGTGGTGTGGGCCCTTGAAGAAACTATTAATCTTTTTTCTCCTAGAAAAGCATTAATCAAAGAAGATTTACCAACATTAGGTCTTCCTACTATAGCTACTTTAATAATTTTTTCTTTTGATATAGCTATATGCCTTCTTCTTACTTTTTTTGTTTTTAAAAGTTTATCTACTATTTCATCAAGCATATCTCCTGTACCTATGCCAGTTGTAGCTGAAATAGGCCATGGTTTGTCTAATCCTAGTTTATAGAATTCTTCTACTGTTTGTCTTATTATATTATTATCTGTTTTATTAGCTACTACTAAACTTGGTTTTTTACTTTCTTTAATCATTAATGCTAATTCATTATCAAAAGGCATTATTCCTGATTTTGTGTCTACAACAAGCAATATTAAATCAGCTTCTTCTATCGCTAGTAAAGCTTGCTTCTTTATTTCCTTGTCCATTCCCTTTTCTTTCCCTTCTAGTCCTCCGGTGTCTATTAATTGAAAATCAAGATTTCTCCAAGAACAAGTAGCATAATTCCTATCTCTAGTTGTTCCCGCTACTGTAGATGTGATAGCTTTTTTATTTTCTATTAGCCTATTAAACAATGTTGATTTACCAACATTAACTCTCCCTATGATTGCTACTTTGTATAGTTTAGGCATATTTATAGTTTAATTTCTGTTGATGTAGGTGTAGAAGTACTTAATAATGATGGATCTATAGTTTTAATGATTTCAACACCCTCTTCTATCTTTTGATCTAATCCTATAACTACAAGAAAATCTAGTTGTTCTAATTCATTATTTTTATCTCTTATATCCCATTTTTGAGTAATTATTTCATTAGAATATTCTAATGGTATTTTGGTTTTACTTTTACTTTGAAAAATAGATTCTAAAGATTTTTCTGTTTTTGACTTATTATCTGTATAATTATATATAACGGTAGTTAATTTATCTTGTTCTGGAGCATTACCATACCTTAATACATTATACCCTATTTGATTCAAATGGTTAACTGCTTTTAATGCCATGCCTGGAATATCAGTACCATTTTGAATTATTATTTTAGCATTTTCTTCACTCAATTCTTCTAATTGAAAGATATTTTTTACTAATAATTGTATTTGTTCAAAGCTCCCAGTAATTGGTTGTAGTATATATGCACCATATTCTGAAAAACCAGCCTTTAAATATCCTCCAGGTCTGTCATCTATTGATTGATGAACCATATTTTGAGTATCAATACCCTTAGACATGTGAACTAATTTAACCGCTTCCCATGGTTCTAAGTCTGTAGTTGTATATTTATTGAATAAAGAGAAAAGATCAGTTATTTTTTTAGGATTAATTAAAGTATTAAAAGATGTTACTTTATCTTTTATACTCATAATTATTTTCTGTTGTCTTTTACTTCTAGCAAAATCAGAACCTTCTCCATTATTACCATGTCTAGAACGAGCAAATCTTAATGCTGTTAAACCGTCCATTTCTTGTTCTCCTACTTCAAATGATATTTCTTGATATTTGTAGTCTGCAGTAGGGAATTGAGTGTCAGTAAAACTTCTATCTACTTCTACTTCTATACCTCCTATAGCATCAACTATTTCTGTGAAACCATTAAAATCAACAGCAGCAAAGTAATGTATATCTATATCTAGGGTATTGCTTAATACTTCTTTTGTTAATTCTCCTCCAGTGTAATTATCAGCTTGTCCAATAGCATAAATTGAGTTTATTTTTCTGTAATCATTTTTATGAAGAGGAACAATCATATCTCTTGGTAAAGAAAAAATGCTTGCTGATTTAGTAGAGGGTTTAAAACTAGCTACTATTATTGTATCACTAAGATATGGTCCATTATGTCCTGGACCACCCATTCCTAAGATAATAAAATTAATTCTATCGTCTTTTTCACCCTTTAAATATTTATTACTAGGTGATACAATATTAGTTATTTGTCTAATGAAATAGCTATTTTTTACACCGCCAAGAATACTATTATTGCCAGAAGATAGTATGGCACTTCCAAATGTAAATATTATTATTAGGGTTATAAAAAAACAGGAAAACTTTTTTCTACTTCCCTTTGGTTTTTTATGGGATAGTTTCTTTATTTTCCTTTTTATATTAGTTCCAGAGGATTTATGTGTTTTTGGTCTTACTTGAACTTCTTCTTCCTCTAGATTATCTAAAAGATTTAATTTTCTTTTTTTAAAATCTCCAGCCATTTAATTAATGCAGTTTTTACCATTAATGTAGATGTATTATACTAAGAAAAAAAGCAAAAGTCAATGTTTAATTCATTTGATTTTAATTCAATGTTTATGTATAATATTGAGTATTAGAATTAAAAAAAATATGAAAGAAGATAAAAAAGAAGAGATGGATAATAATATTGAAGATCTTGATTTAAGTCATTTTTCTGAAGATGATGAAGGACCAATTATGGCTTGGTACAAGAAAGTTGGTCTATTTCTTTTTGAAGTTATTAAAGTGGTTATTATCTCTTTAGCTATTATAATGCCGATAAGGTTATTCTTAGTTCAACCTTTTTATGTAGAAGGTGCTTCTATGGAACCAAACTTCTATGATAAGGAATATTTAGTAATTGATGAAATATCATATAGATTTAATGAACCACAAAGAGGTGAGGTTATAATCTTTAAAAATCCTAAGAATACTAAAGTCTTTTTCATAAAAAGGATAATAGGATTACCGGGTGAAGATATAGAGATCAAACAAGGTGTTGTATATATTAATGATAAAGAATTAAAAGAAACATATATTGATAATCTTTCTACTATAAGTTATTCTCCAATTACTTTAAGTGAAGAAGAATATTTTGTTCTAGGTGATAATAGGACAAACAGTCATGATTCTAGAGTTCTTGGACCTATAAACAATAGCTATTTCATAGGAAAGGTATGGGTTAGAGGATGGCCTTTAAATAGGGTTAATACATTTAATTTACCAGAGTATATATATTAATAATAAACATATGGCTAAAAAAAGTAAGATCCAATTAGTTAAAGGAATGAAAGATATTCTTCCTGATGAGCAAGTATATTTTGATTTTGTGAAATCAAAAGTTAAAAAGTATGCCCATTGTCATGGGTATAATCGGATAGATACACCAATAGTTGAATTTACACCTCTTTTTAAAAGAACAGTAGGTGAAGAAACAGATATAGTTAGTAAAGAAATGTATTCTTTTACTAGTCAAGGTGGTGATAAGTTATCTTTACGTCCTGAAGGTACAGCAGGTGTTATGCGTAGCTATATTGAACATGGTATGTTAAATCTTCCTCAACCTGTTAAACTATACTATATAGGGCCTCAGTTTCGTCATGATAAGCCTCAGGCAGGTAGGTATAGGCAGTTTTGGCAATTTGGTTTTGAGTCTATAGGTTCTAATGACCCCATTATAGACGCTCAGTTAATTGCTATGTCCTCTAATATTCTTAAAGAATGCGGAGTAGAAGTAGATATTCAAATAAATAGTGTTGGTGATAGTGAGTGTCGTCCTCATTATTTAAAAGCATTAAAATCATATTATCAGGATTATAAAAAAGATTTATGTGTTGATTGTAAGAAAAGGTTTATTAATAATACTATGAGGTTATTAGATTGTAAGAATAAGAAGTGTAGTGGCTTAGCTGAGAATGCTCCTAAAATGGTAGATCATCTTTGTGATGATTGTAAAGATCACTTTATGTTAGTGTTAGAATATTTAGATGAGTTAAAGATAGACTATACTTTAAATCAAAATATTGTTAGAGGTTTAGACTACTATACTAAAACAGCTTGGGAAATAATAGCTAAGGGAGATAAGGGTAAGTTATTAGCTTTGGGTGGTGGTGGTCGTTATGATGAATTATCTAAACTATTAGGTGGTAGAGAAACTCCCGCTGTTGGTTTTGCTATAGGTATAGAAAGGGTATTAATGAAAATGCAGAAAAGTAAAATAGATATAGATAAAACTAAATATTTTGATGCATATGTTGCTCAATTAGGTATTGAAGCTAGAAAAAAAGCTTTGCAACTTTTTGAAGAATTAAAAGACAATGATTTTCTTGTTACTGAAAATATGTCTAAGAAAGGATTAAAAGATCAATTAGATATGGCTAATAAGAAAAATGCTAGATATACATTGATTATGGGTCAAAAAGAAATATCAGATAATACTGTTCTTCTTAGAGATATGGAAAGTGGAGTACAGGAGATTGTAGACTATAAAAAGATTAAAAAAGAGTTAAGAAAAAGATTAGATAAAGTTAAAGTTAAGAGTATTAAACTTAAGAAATGATATTTATTGACTTTTGTTTAGAAATCTGTCATTATAATAGTGTAATTAATAAAGAAACGGAGGTGGAAATTTGTTAGAAGTTAAAAGAAAGGGTAATGAGTCTTTTGAAGCAATGCTAAGAAGATTTACTAAGAAAACTATTCAAAGTGGTAAGATATTACAAGCTAGAAAGATCAGATTTTTTAATAAGCCAAAAACTAAAAAAGATATGAAAGATACAGCTTTACGTCGTAAAGAAATCACTTCTAAAATGGATTATCTTAAAAAGATTGGTAAATTAGATGAATATGCCTTTAAAAACAAGAAAAGAAGATAGTTATTAGTTTTTGTTTATCATAGTAATATGATAAACAATCTATTAATAATTATATAATGTCTTTACAAAAGGATATAGAAAATAACTTAAATATAGCTTTAAAAGCTAAAGATACAGTAAAAACTGGTACTTTAAGAATGCTTAAAAGTAGTCTACAGAATAAAAGTATTGAATTAAAAAAAGATTCTTTAGATGATGAAGAGATTATTAATATAATACGTAAAGAAGTTAAAAAAAGACAAGATTCTATAACCTCCTTTAAACAAGGTGATAGACAAGATTTAGTTGAAAAAGAAGAGGTAGAGTTAAAGATATTGGAAGAATATTTACCAGCTATGATGTCTGAAGAAAATATTAGTAAGATTGTGGATGAAATAATAGCTTCTGGAGAAAGTAATTTTGGTTTAGTTATGAAACAAGTTATGGCTAAAACAAAAGGTCAGGCTGATGGTAAAATAGTACAAAAATTAGTAAAAGAAAAGCTATAATTAAATAATTAATAAAATCCCATGCTTAATAATAAGAAGATAACTGTAATATTTATTGTATTTTTAGCAGTTATTTTTTTCTTGCCAAATTCTGTTTTAGCTCAACCTGATATTTATGGAACTAATAATTTAGGCGAATCAGGGCTTGCTCTTAGTACTAAAAGTTTACCTGAGATTATTTCTAATATTATTAATATATTTTTAGGATTATTAGGTATTATAGCTACGAGTATTATACTTTACGGTGGTTTTCTTTGGATGACTTCTAAGGGTAATGAAGAACAGGTTAAAAAAGCTAAAATGCTTATAACCAATGCAGTTATTGGCTTAGCTATAATATTATCAGCATATATTATTTCTCGTTTCATTTTGAAAAAGGGTTATGAAGCATTTTTTGGTGATGGAGGAGGATCTGGTGGAGGGTATCATGGCGGTATAGGTTTAGGGGTTGGTGTGCTAGAGAGTCATTACCCTGCTCGTAATGCAACTGAAATACCTCGTAACACTAACATTTATCTTACATTTAAGGTTCCTATGGATGTATCTAGTTTAAATATTAGTTTATGTGAAGGTGAGAGTACTGTTGATTGTTTAGATGACACTGATTTACCGATTAGTTATGATGCTAGTCAGCAAGTTTTTGAAATAAATCCATATGGTGATGGTACTGGACCAGGTGATTATTTAGGAGATGGCACAGGAGATATTAGATATCATATGATTTTAGATGGTTGGAGAACAGATGCAGGAGATAGCGCATTTCCTTTATCTGGATTTTACGATTGGTATTTTACGGTTAATAATACATTGGATTTAATTCCTCCAACAGTTGATTCTGTTTTCCCTCCTGATGATGGAAGCTCTTATGCTCGTAATAGTATAGTCCAAATTAATTTTTCTGAAGCAGTTAATCCTATGTTTGCTGTGGGTGAGTATGATGGAACAGTGCCTGATTTTACCAATATTACTATACAAGAGTCTGGAGCTACAATAGTTGGTGCGTATATGATTTCTAATCAATATAGAACAGTTGAGTTCATGACTAATGATGCTTGTGGTGAAAATTCTTGTGGCGGCACTGTATATTGTCTTCCGCCTAATGAAATAGATGGGTTATATGGAACTGTTACTACTGCTATATCAGATATGTCTGGAAATCAACTTGATCCAGAGTATACTTGGAATTTTCAAATTAATGATATTATTGATTTAGAACCCCCATATATGACAAATATGGATTCTGGTGTTGGTTTATCTTTAATTGACCCAATATCTGCTACTTTTAGTAAAAATTTATCATGTAGTAGTATTAAAACTATTAATGTTTGGTTAGATGGCTATACGGGTAATTATTGGGTGGATGTAGATGCAGGTGATACAGTTAGAATTCTTCATGATGAGTTTGAGCCATTGTCTTCGTATATACCTACAATGAATTCAGACATTACAGATTTAATGCAGAATTGTTGGTATCCTTGTGAGTGTGAAGATTCAGGTGGTTCTTGTGACTGTAATACCACTGATGCTTGTAGTGGTAATCGTTGTTGTACAGGAGCTGATTGTTAATAATTATATAAAATATATTAATAATATAATATGAAAAAAGTTTTATACACCTTAGCTATTAGTTTTTTTTCTTGGTTAGTGCTTGTACCTAAGGCTTTGGCCCAAGAAGACGTTTTTGGTAGTAATGTTTTAGGTAATGAAGGTATAGCTTTAGGTACTAAAAGTGTTACTGAGATTGCAGCTAGTATTATTAATATATTTTTAGGATTATTAGGTATAATAGCAGTAGTTTTAATTATATACGGTGGTTTTCTTTGGATGACTTCTAAGGGTAATGAAGAACAGGTTAAAAAAGCTAAAATGCTTATAATAAATGCAGTTATTGGTCTATCTATAATATCATCAGCATATGTTATTTCTCGTTTTCTTTTGAATAAATTATCAGATGCTACTGGGGCTACTGGTGGTGGAGGATCTACAATAGTATATCCTGATCCACATACATTTTGTTGTGAAAGTGGCCAAACTGAATTAGAGATTTGTAGAATTAGACCTATGAGTGGTGGTACTGTTGGTAGTTATGCTAATATCAGAGGTTGTAACTTTGGTAGTGATATGGGTACTGTTACTTTTGATGGTGTTGTAGCAGAAGTGGTTTCATGTGGTGGTTCTGACCCACTTTGGGATGATAGAAAGATTATAGTTAAAGTTCCAACTGTAGGTATTGGATCTTCGGTTGTAGAAGTTACTGATAATAATACTCCGTCTAATGTAGATACTGGATCTTTTGTTGTGCATGATGGAGCACCTGGTTTAAATATAGCATCTATTACTCCTGAACGAGGAGCAGTAGATCAGAGTGTAGAAATATGTGGAATTAATTTTGAGGGTTTTGTAGTTGGTTCTAGTAGCGTTGCTATGACAGCGCATAATGGAAGTGCGGAGTTTCAGCAATTTTTAACTATTGATAGTTGGACAGAAGATCCTGATGGAGATATTATAGACACCACTATTCATAGTCAAGCTATATCTAGTGACATTATTGTTACAAATGCAAGTGGTAGTTCAGATGAAATGTATTTCTTAGTAGATTGTAGTACTGATAGTGATTGTGTTTCAGGTTGTTGCTCAGATGATGTTTGTAGTATGCCTGATGCTTGTATTGAGAGTACTGGATCCGGTCCACATATTACTTCTTTATCTCCTGATAATGGAGCTGCTAATAATCTAATAACTGTTTTTGGCTCTGGCTTTGGTGATGATCCTGGTTATGTACGTTTTACTGGTCCCTCTGCTCTTCTTAATGGTCTTAGTCCTGATACTTTAAATGCAGATTGTACTAATGATTATTGGTTTGATGATCATATTATTATAGGTGTACCAGCAGGTGTTATTGATGGAGAGGTTGATGTAGTGACAGATGGTGGAGATACTAGTAATACAGAGTGGTTTGATGCAAACAGTATAAATCGCGCTGGTATTTGTTTAGCTGATCCTGATCAGGGTATTTATGATGATTTGATAGATATTCATGGTATTAATTTTGGAGCAGCTAGTACTGTAGATTTTGGAGATGCTGATGCTAATATGACTTATACTAATTCTTTTAATATAAGTTCTAATGTCCCATTAATTCAAGGGCTTATTAGTTTAACTGTAGATACAGACGGAGACGATACTACTACCAATGATATTAGTAATCCTTATCTTTTTTTAGCTACAGATTTAGCAGGGGGATTACCAATTATATCTAATATATCTCCTTTATCTGGACCAATAGATGAATATGTGACTATAATGGGATTTAATTTTGGATATTATGTTCCATCAGTTAGTGATGTTATATTTACAGATGGTACTAATGAATATAGTGCTAGTTTTGATTTTCCTGCAGTATGTGGTAATAATTTTTGGCAAGAAAGTAGTATTGTAGCAAAGGTTCCGTCTGCAGTTAGTATTAGCACTAATTATGATATATATATTATAAGAGGTAATGATGGAGAAGAGAGCGATACATATGATGATTCTTTTAATATTACCTCTGGTATTCCTAGTCCTGGTATTTGTTCAATGCAACCAAATAATGGCCCTGAAGGCATGGAGGTTAATTTTTATGGAGAATATTTTGGTAGTTATACATTAGGTAGTAGTGATATTCTGTTTCGTCAAAATGAAAGTGCAGATTTATCTAGCGTTATTTGGAATGATAATCAAGTTTTAAATTCTAAAGTTCCTACTGATGCTATGAGTGGAGAAGCTGAAATTATACGTAATGATAGTGTTGATAGTAATAATATGATGTTTAATGTTGGTTCTTGTCCAAATGATGCATATTGTAACTCCTCTGGTTTAGGATTATATTGTTGCCCTGGTAATACTGGGGATTATTGTTCTAATGATTGTTCTCTTGGCTCTAATTCTTGTCAATATTCTTGGGATATTACTACTGGAGTAGGACCAGTAGATCCTGAAATACCATTTGGTTTAAAATTTAATTATACTTGTTCCAATGATATACAGACACCCTCTCCTTGGCCAGATGGTTTAGATAGTTATAAATCAGAAGATGCTTCATTGGATGTAAATTTAGTTGCTTTATTTACTCGTGATGTAGATGATTCTGATTTATTTGATGCTAATAATTTTCAAGTTTTTACATGTAATACTGGAGCTAGCGATCCTTTTAATAGTAATGAATGTAGTGATTCTTCTGTTTCCGGTGATATTACAATTATTAATCATAGTAGTGATTCAGAGGGTTTAGTATTTAACCCTATAAGTGATCTTAGTGCAAACACTTGGTATATGGTAGAGATGGGTACATTTCATGCAGCTAGTGGACCTGAAATGTGGAGCCCAGCTGATGAAACTCCTAATTTTGAATGGCATTTTAAAACATCTGATATAATGTGCGTTGTTGATAGTGTTATTGTTAGCCCACAGGGTTATGATGCTAATCTCTATATTAATGAAACCAGAGATTTTAATGCTTCACCATATGCTAGTAATTGTAATATGTGTGGTGGTAGCTATGATTATAGTTGGTGGTTAGGGACTAACAATACCTATGCCTCAATTGCTCCAGCTACTAATTCCAGTGTTAATATAGGTTACACAACCTTAACTGCTGGTCCTAATTCTACTGAGAATTTAACTCCTGATAATTATGTTGGTATTACGGTTGAAAATACAAATTATAGTGTTACAGATAGTTCGCAATCTATTATAATGGCACCAAGATTAGAAATATTAGGATATGGTCCTGATTGTGAAGATTCTTGTGATAGTGGAGAAGTTTGGATTGAGTTTAATACTGAAATAAGCCCATCTACTTTAAATAATAATAATTTCGCTATATATTCTTGTACTGATATTTCTTGTGCTATTCATGATTCAGATAATCTAACGAGTTTCACTTCACAAGTGACCATACCTTCTGCATATCACGTGTCTTTAAGTCATAATCTTCTCCCTATTGATAAATATTATCATGTAGTTATATCAAGTGATGTAACTAATATTTATGGTTATACTCTAGATGGTGGTGAATTTTCTTGGACTTTTGGAGTTGGTTCTGATAATTGTATTGTTGATAGTGTGGCTGTAAGTCCAATATATGAAAGTATTTATATTGATGATACTATAGATTATTTAGCACAAGCATATTCAAATACTAGTACTTGTTATCCTGGTGGACAAGCAATACAATGTGATTTAACTACTTCTTGTATATGGTCTTGGAATTCAAGTGATTCTTCCGTAGCTAGTGTGGTTGATCATAATCTTTCAAATACTACAGCTACTGGTATACTTGTTGGTAATAATATTCATATTACAGCAGAAGCAGTTCAGAGCGGTGTAACGCAATCAGGATTTGGAGAATTAAATGTTTTAACACCTGTTATTGATCCTGGTATTACATATGATAATCCAAGGGTAGAAAATATACAGCCTAATGGAAGTAATGAATGTCCTAATGCAGCTATATCTATGGATTTTACAGAAACAATGGATAGAAATAGTCTTCGTAATTATGTTAAGATATACTATGATAATGCTGGTGTAATGGAAGAAGTTAGTGGTTCGTATATATTTCAAGATTTAGATGGAGATTTAGATGGAGATTTAGAAACACAGTTAATATTTAATCCTTCTTCATATTTAAATATTTCTTCTAATTATACTATATTTATAGATGAAAATGTAGAAAGTATACATGGTTTAACATTGGATATTACGGGTAGTATTGTGGGTAATATTAATGGTAATAGAGGTGTTATTGAAGATTTTGATACAGCAGTTGATTTATGTGAAATAAATTATGCTTTAATAGATCCTAGTCCATATACATATTATGAATCATATTTTGATAATGATTTTGTAGCTGAAGTATATGATGTTGCTGGTACATTATTAAATTTAACTCCTATACCTATACCTCCTCCTGTTTTTTCATGGGATATACATGATACTAATTTAGTTGTTTTAACTAATAATAACGCACAAACAGTTACTGGTACATCCCAAAATGATAATGGTCAAACTGTACTTACTGTAAATATAGATGGTGGAAGTTTAGGGTCTGCTAGTGCTAGTGCTAATATAGATTTATTTTTCTGTGAAAATCCTTGGCCTAATGATGCGGATGGTTATTTTGATTTTTATAGTGATTTTGATACATTTGAATTTAGTTATGATATGCATTTTAAAACAAGGTATTGTAAGGATTATGCTGAAGGAGTTTTTGAAAATGTTGTTACAGCTGGATTTGAAGATGATAGTGTGGGAGCTTTGCCTATTAATTGGGAGAGCCATAGTCAATCTCATGCTAGTGTTGGAATTAGTAGTTTAGATGCAATGACAGGAGCGCATAGTTTATTAATGCATCAAGATCCTAATGAGGCTTATCCAGGTACTTGTATTCAAGATGCGTGTGAGGGTGATGGTACTGGTTCTTGGCCTAGTAGTTATAGACACGCTAGTAATTGTACATGGTCAAGTAATCAATGCACCATAGGTGGTAATGTATATAATGAAGGTAATTCTTTTACGTGGCCGTACAATAACACGACTATGTGGACTAGAGCAACGTATCAGGTTGGTAATTTAAATTGGAAATATGGTGAAGAATATGTTATACATTTTTATTACAAAGGTGACATCGATACTTATATACGTCCTCGTTTATCATATGCTTTAGGTTGGGGTAGTCAATGCGTATCTTATGATTCTAGTAGCGCTTCTACTTATTGTTCTGCTTATGGTGGCCCTTATGAGGAGTGTGCAGATCAATCAGGTTATTGTTGTTTACATGAACCATATCAAACTCGTTGTTATACAGAACAAATCTTAGGTTATGATATACCGGCTGGTACTTATAATGATTGGACATTATATGAGGGATATTTTATTTTTGATGATGAAGTAGCTAGATTATTAGATAGTTCTGGTAATTTACATTTTGAATTAGGTTATTCTTTGGGTTATACACCTACAGATGCAGATGGTTCAAACTTTTATGTAGATGATTTTACGATTAGTGGAGAAACATTACCTGCTTTACCAGATGAACCTCTTCAGATTCCAATAGATCCATTAACAGATCCTAATCTTTTACAAGATTTTATGTTCCCAATTGTTAATTTAGATACAGATAATTTTGTAGGCATTAGAGTATATAGTAACGAAGAACATTTATCAGCATATGATTGGTATAATACTTATGCTCCTAATCCTGGTGAGGCAGGTGCAGAAATATTAATAGATGGTTATCCAGCATATAGAGCTGGTAATACAGTATATATTTCATCTGTTAATATTGAAGATGCAAGTGATCCTAATTCTAATTTACATACAAATATTTATTTACTTGCATATAATATAGGTGCAAATGCTGCAACTATTAATATTTTTAATCAATTATTAGAAGAATTAGAATTCAATACTAATATAGCTAGGGATGATAATATATGTGTTGATAATGATCATCTTTATTGTGCAAGTGATTTTGATTGTCCCGGTGAAGATGTTTGTGAATCAAATAGTTTAGAGTTACGTAGAGATCTAGAACGTTTAGGTGATTTAATTTCAATACAAAATTCTTTGTACTCATATGGATTAGATCATAGATATTGTAGTATGCATCCTACTAATCCTTGTATTACTAATAGTGACTGTTTGGCTGGAGAAACTTGTAAAGATAATTATCCTTTGTTACCTGCTGGTAGTTTTATTAGGGGTCTTTCTAGTAGTAAATGGCCTTCTTGGTCAGATGAATTAGGTACAGTACTAGGGATTAGTTTGCCCGTTGATCCAATTAATTTATTTAATGGTTATACAGAAGGAGCAGATCCAAATACATGTTGGAATGAAGTATCTGGTGAATTTATTTGTCCTGTTAATTCATTGATATATTTATATGATAATACTAATAATAATCCTTTTGATTACACTTTAGTTTCTGATTTTGAATATAATGAAGGCGGTATTACTTTTTCTAATAATTTAAGTCCAGAGGGTGGTGTTAATAATATACCATACTTATCATCAAATTTAGTAGCATATTGTAATGGTACACCTATTTTTTCTGGTGGTGGTACAGTTGCTGAATATTGTGGTAATGGAACTATAGATGATTATGATGATGATGGTACTGATGATGAAGAGTGTGAGCCAGGAGATTATTTAGACAATGGTTGTACTGGGGATTTGGGATGGTGGAATCAGCAAAGGGTTGGTTGCAATCCAGCTGGCACTGTTGACGCTGGCGGTAATTTAATAGAGTGTACTTGGTATGAACCAACAGCTGTAGAGTGTGGAGGATATTGTGGCGATGAAACATTTCAAGGTGGTTATGAATTATGTGAGATCCTTCCTGGTCCTATTGAATTTTATAACGGAGTAACATATCATTGTGAAAATCTTGGTCCTTATTCTTGTGATAGTGACCCAAATAATATCGATGATAGTTGTCAACCAATTTGTACTAATGGGTTACCAGCTTCTGCTTGTTTAGATAATGTATATACACCATTAGCAGAAGAATGTGATCCTACTGGCACTCCTAATGGTTTAGAAGGTTGGGATTGTACAGAAAATGGCGATATTAGTTGCACTAATTCTTGTTTTAGAGAATGTACTATTGGTACAGCATACGAAGGAGTATGTGGTGATGGTATAACACAAGATGCAAGTTATTCTCCCCCAGGGTTAGAGGAATGTGATTACTATAACTACTCAATTCCTTTACCGGATGATTCTTCTATAGATAATGCATATGGTTGTAATAATGATTGTACATTTACTAATGAATATTGTGGTGATGCTACTTATCAATATTCTTTTCAAGAATTATGTGATTATGATTTAGCTACAAGTGATTATAATATAGGATGGCCTATGCCAGCACCTCATGAAACAATTGGTAATCCAGAGAGTCAATATCAATGTCGTACTAATACTGGCTCTGATCCTATAGAACTTAGGTGTAGTAAAACAGCTGGTGGATATTGCGGTGATAATATATCTCAAGATGGCACAAATGATCCTTATGGTAATCCAACAATAGATGCAGACGAGAGATGTGATGGCTCTGATTATAGTTTTCCAAATCCAGGTATCTCCGATATAAATAATCAATATCAGTGTGCTCAAAATTGTGAAATTACCACAGGAGGATATTGTGGTAATGGTGATATTGATTCGTATGGCGCTGATGAGGAATTATGCGATGGAGTAAACTATCCAAGTCGTCCAACACCACAAGAATCTAGTCCAAGTCGTAGATACGAATGTCAAACCACGGGAACACAAAAATGTGAGATTTCAGCTGGGGGGTATTGTGGTGATGGTGGGCCAGCAGAAACTACATATGGAGAAACATGTGAAATATTAGGTTGGTCTATTCCTTCTCCTCCTAAGTATTCAAATGAGCATAACCAATATCAGTGTGATATGTGTATAAATACAGGAGGGTATTGTGGTGATGGTATTATACAAGATGGTACTCTTGAAACTTTTAATGGTTATGAGGCCTGTGATACTGGAGTTCCAACAACTCTTAAATTAGAAAAAAAGGTAGAAATTATTATTCCTTTTGATATGTCTGGTAGTATGAATGCTGCTGCTCTTGCAATATGTAATGCTTTAATAACTGTTAATAATAGATTAAGCATTGATTCAGATATTACTTATAAATTACATATTATGCCATTAGATTCTGGTGATGATGTTTGGGCTACTGGTAATGTTTATAGCAATTTAATTAGTAATTGCTCTGCTTTATACGAAACAGAAGATGTAGATTATTTTAATTTTTGGGATAATACTACTAATAATATTAATATTAATCTAGAATGGGCAGATGAATCAGATCCTGGGTATTGTTATGGTGAAAGCATAGACAGAACAGAGCATACTGCTTATGCTATGAAAGTATTAGCTGAAGACTATAATTGGTTGGCAGGTTATCAAAGAGTTTTAATACCTATTACTGATGAGGGTATGTGGTGTGGTGATGCGATAAATGATTATGATGATTATATTATAGGTACAAACACGTACGATGCTGCAGATGGTGTAGCTGGTGCTCACGTTGAGGGTTTAGTAGAAGCAGTAGAAGCGTGTAATGCTGCTAATCCGCCAGTACATATTAATCCTATTTGGTTAAGTCCATCTAAAACACTTGGTGCTAATGCTGCTAGAAATATTGCTATAGATACTGGTGGTCTATATATAGAGAATACTCAAGCAGAAGTTCAGGATAACACAAGTGTTATTGCAGGGCTATGGGCAGATAATATAGAAGAAGTTTTAGATGCTGCATTTTGTGATGGAGATAGAGATGGGTATATGGATTGTACACTTCCTTAATTATAAAATAAATTAAAATATATTATGTTTAACGACTTAAAACAAAATCAACAATCAACAGGAGTGACTAATACTTCGGTAGGTGATAGTAATAATACTATACCGTCTACATCGCAACCTACTGCACCTCCAGTAGTTAATAATACACCGGAGCCAGTAAAACAAGAGCCAGTGCAAACTAAGTCCGCTCCTGTTATACCACAACCTACTTCACCTCCAGATGATAAAGAGATGTCCAATCCTATTCAAAAAACGGAAAGTATTAATCAAAAAAAAGAAGTAGATGATATGTTTGCTAGCTTAGATCCAATTTCAGAGTCTGATTCTCAACAAAACAGCGCTATACAATCAGGTAAAATAACACCAATATTAAAAACAAATATTCCTACTCAAGGACAAGCACCTCCTCAAAGTCCACAACCTTTAACTACAAAAGAGGGTATTATTATTAGTGCTAGCGATAATTCTGGCGGTGGAAAAAAGATTATTATAGTTATTGCTGTAGTTATAATACTACTTATTCTTTCAACTGTAATATATGCATTAACTTCAAGTGAAACAGAAGATGATGTTAATAGTAACATTAATATTAATGTTAATACTAATGAAAAGCCAGTTATTCCAGAAATTGATAAATATGATATTGATGATGATTCAGATGGTTTAAGTAATGGTGAAGAAGAAGAGTTGGGTACTGATCCATTAGATGTTGATTCAGATAATGATGAGTTATTTGATAGAGAAGAAGTTAAAAGATACGGAACCAATCCACTGTCTTCAGACTCAGATAATGATAGTCTTTCGGACTATAATGAAGTTACTATTTGGAAAACAGATCCTTTAAATGAAGATACAGATGGAGACGGGTATTCAGATAGTGAAGAAGTGTTAAATGGATATAATCCATTAGGAGCTGGTAAATTAAATTAAAATGAATAATATTTTTGATTTATTATTAAATATATAAATAATTATGTTTGAAAAAAAAGAAGAAGATAAGGTTAATGCAGTTATCGGTGATAATAATATCGCTGATATCCCAGAAAAGGGCAGTACCAGTGGTACTGATGAGGTGATGCATAATGTAAATGTTCATTCTATGCCAGAACGTTTTTTGCCACAAAAATCTAAACCTAAAATTGGCGGTAAACAAAAAGTAATTTTAACAGCTATTATTTTAGTAGTATTATTAGTCGGAGTTATAGGTGGTATTGTTTATTTTGTTAGTAAGAATATTGATAAAGATAATAGTAATCAAGATGTAGTTATTAATGAAAATACCAATGAAGATAATGAAAATACCAATGAAGATAATGAAAATACCAATGAAGATAATGAGAATACCAATGAAGATAATGAGAATACTAATGAAGATAATGAGAATACAAATAAAGATAATGAGAATACAAATGTGCCAGTAGTTCCACCAACAGCAGAGGAAATAGATACGGATAATGATAATTTAACCGACGAAGAAGAAATTATATACAAAACCAACACAAATAGAGCAGATACAGATAGAGATGGCTATGAAGATGGTATTGAAATACAAAATTTATATAATCCATTAGCTAGTGATGAGTTATTAGTTAATTCTGGTTTAATTACTATATATCAAAATCCTACTTTTAAATATAGTATATTCAGACCAAAATCTTGGGTGTCGTCAGTTGAAGGTGTATTAGATAATGTACTATTTACACCAGACTCAGAAACAGGAGAGTATATAACATTATCCGTAGATCCAGCTGATAATTTAAGCTTAATAGAATGGAGAGATATTAATTATCCAACTATGGAATTTGAGAATTTTTCTTTAAGCGATAGTTCTGCTTTGCGTTCTTTATCTGGTTTAAATGTTTTTGTTAAACATGGTAATTATATTTATACTTTAACATATGAGATACCGGAGATTTTAATGCCAGTGAAAAATTTTAGCACTACTTTTGAAATGATGTTACAGAGCTTTACTTTAACAGATGTTAATAATAACGATGGTGATGTTACTATTAATTGTACAAAATATAGATATAGCAATTGTCCGGATGATTGTATTAAAAATTGTATTCCTTCTTCCCAAGAGTGCCATGAGGTTGATGGAGATTTTGTTTGTGACCACTCTGATGATTGTGAGGGTGCTGGAAGTTGTGTTAATCCAGAATAATTATGATTTTAAATCTTAATAAAAGAGGTTTTAAAGTAGACTTTTCTTGGTTGGTGGATTTAGAAAAAGTAATTAAAAAAGAATTAAGTTTAAAAAAACAAATTTCTTTAGCTTTGGTAGATAAAAAAGAAATTAAAAAGTTTAACAAGGTGTATAGAAAGAAAGATAATATTACAGATGTATTATCTTTTACCTTAGATGATAAATATATTTTAGGAGAGATCATAATTTGTTTGGAACAAGCTAGGAAACAAGCTAAAGAAAAAAAGAAAACATTAAAATCAGAATTACAATTATTAGTAGTGCATGGTATTTTACATCTTTTAGGATATAATCATGAAAAGGGTGTAAAATATGCTAAGGAACAAGAAAAAAAAGAAAAAGAAATATTAAATTTAATACAATGAAATGTTTAGTTTGTTACAGTTTTAGAAATGCCCTTAGAGGATTAAAAACAGTTTTAAAAAATGAAAAAAGTTTTAGAATACATTTAATTATAGCATTTTTAGTAATTGCATTTGCATACTACAAAGATTTAGATAAAGTATTATGGGTAGGATTACTTTTGATTATTGCTTTAATATTAGCTTTAGAAATATTTAACACAGCTATTGAAAGGTTAGTAGATATTCTAGCACCTAAGACACATAATTTTGCTAAGGAGATTAAAGATCTATTAGCAGCTATGGTTTTATTAGTAGTTTTCTTTGCTATAGCTATTGGTTTAATAATATTTTTTCTTTAATTAATATAATATTTGGCAAAAATGTATTATTTAGGTATAATATATAATATAATTATAAAATAACTACATGGTGAGTAATAAAGATATAATTACTGGTCTTGATATCGGTACCAGTACTGTAAGAATGGTAATGGCTAAACGGTTACCTGAGGGTGATTTACAGATTATTGGAGCTGCTGATACTCCTTCTCAAGGAGTAACTAGAGGAAGTATATCTTCTGTAGAAGATGTTATTTCTTCTGTTTCTGAAACTATAGAAAAATGTGAAAGAATGAGTGGTGTTAATGTTAATCAAATTATAGTAGGTATATCTGGTTCACATATTAAAACTATTAATAGTCAGGGTGTAGTAGCGGTTTCTAAAGCTGATGGTACTGTAGAAGAGTCTGATATAGAAAGAGCTACAGAAACAGCAGAAAGTTCTGTTAATATACCTAATTATGAAGTTTTAGATACTTTACAAATAGCATACAATTTAGATGATCAAATGAATATTGCAGATCCAGTAGGAATGTCTGGAGTACGTTTAGAAGTTGAAACTCAAGTTATACTTGCTTTATCTTCTCAAATTAAAACTTTGGGTAGATGCATACATAGAGCTGGTTTTGATATTGAAAAAATTGTATTATCAATTTTAGCTAATGCTGAAGCTGTTTTAACTAGTAAACATAAAGAAATAGGTTCTGCTGTAGTTAATATTGGTGCTTCAACTACCTCTTTAGTTGTTTTTGAAGAGGGTTCTGTATTACACACTGCTGTTTTACCAATAGGTGCTAGTCATATTACTAATGATTTAGCTATTTGTTTAAAAACAGCTGTTGATACTGCTGAGTCTGTTAAAAAAGATCATGCTAAAGCAATATCTGATGGTATATCTAAAAGAGATGAGGTTGATTTAAATAAGTATTCAGAAGATGAACCAAAAGGTAGTTATGTTCGTAAAAAAGACATAGCTGAGATTACAGAAGCAAGATTGGAAGAAATATTTAAAATGGTAAATGAAGAGTTGAAAAAAATTGATAAGAGTGGTAAGTTACCAGCGGGAGTAGTTTTAACAGGAGGAGGTGCCAAAGTAGATAAAATAGTTGATTTAGGCAAGAAAGTATTAAAACTACCTGTTTTTCTAGGATATCCTGTTAAAAAAGATTTCCCCATAGATAAATTAAATGATTTAGAATATACTACAGCCTTAGGTTTAGTATTATGGGCTGATAAAAATCTAGAAGATAATTCAGGTTTTTTATCTAACTTTTCTTTCTTAGATAATATATTTAATAAAGTAAAAAATAAGGTTAAATCTATATTACCAGGATCATAAATTAAAGATAAATAAAATGGTTAAGAAAAATATAAAAGAAGTAATACCTCCAATTGAAACATTTGCTAAAATTAAAGTAGTTGGTGTTGGTGGTAGTGGTAATTCAGCTATTAATAGGATGGTAGCATCTAAAATTAGAGGTGTTGATTTTATAGCAGTTAATACTGATGCTCAAGCCTTACATCATTCTATAGCTCCTACAAAGATACATATTGGTAGAGGTACTACCAAAGGATTAGGTGCTGGTATGGATCCTGAATTAGGATTAAAAAGTGCTGAAGAAAATGAGCAAGAGATAATGAAGTTTTTAGAAGGTTCTGATATGGTATTTATAACTTGTGGTTTAGGTGGTGGTACAGGTACTGGTGCAGCTCCAGTTATAGCTGATATTGCTAGAGAAGCAGGAGCTTTAACAGTAGCTGTTGTTACTAAACCATTTACATTTGAAGGAGTACAACGTAAAGATATAGCTGATAGAGGATTAGATAATTTATTAGATAAAGTAGATACTACTATTACTATACCTAATGATAGATTATTACAGATTATTGATAAGAAGACTTCTCTTTTGGAAGCATTTGGTATTGTAGATGAAGTTTTGAAACAAGGTGTTCAAGGTATTTCAGAAGTTATAACAGTACCTGGGTTAGTTAATGTAGATTTTGCTGATGTTAAGGCTATTATGAGTCAGGCAGGTTCAGCTTTAATGGGTATTGGCACTGCTAGTGGTGAAAGTAGAGCTCAGGATGCTGCTAAGGCCGCTATAGACAGTCCATTGCTAGAATTATCAATAAATGGAGCTACTGGTGTATTATTCACTATATCAGGTGGTACAGACCTTTCTATGCTAGAAGTAAGTGAGGCTGCTGAAGTTATAACAGCTAATTGTGATTCAGAAGCTAAGATTATATTTGGAGCAGCTATTGATGAAAGTTTAGGAGAAGAAGTTAAAGTTACAGTTATAGCTACAGGCTTTAAAGGTAGTGATGATAATCAAGAACCAAATGCTATTCAACCAAATATACCTCATACAGAAACATATGCTAAAAAAGCAGAAGAAAGAACAGTTAAAAAAGCTTTTAATAAAAAAGAAGAAGATGATGTAGTTGAGGTACCCAAAAGTAAAGAGGAAGAAGAATTAGACATACCTCCATTTTTAAGAAATAAATTGAAAAATAGATGAATTGCGTAGCTTGTAATTCTAAAAATACAAGAGTTATAGACTCTCGTCTTGTTGGCGAGGGTTTTAGTATTAAAAGAAGAAGATTGTGTTCTTCTTGTAGTTTTCGTTTTTCTACAATTGAAGAAGTAAAAATATTAGATTTAATTGTTATAAAAAGAGATGGTAGAAGAGAAGCGTATAGCAGTAATAAATTAATAAAAGGATTAAGAACATCTTTGGAAAAAAGAGCATATCTAGAAGAAGATTTTCAAAAATTAATTAGAGAAATAGAAAGAGATATTCAAAAAAAGGCTAATATAGAAATAACTTTTAAACAATTAGGTGAAATTGTAATGAAAAGATTAAAGTCTTTTGATCAAGTAGCATATATTCGTTATGCTTCTGTGTATAGATCATTTAAAGATGTAAAAACTTTTCAGAAAGAATTAAAGAGATTGGTTAAAAAGAAATAATTTGCAATTTATATTTTATTATGTTAAGGTATTGATTCATTCTTTAAAATTGTTCAGGGAAGTAAGGTGAAAATCCTTCACAGTCCTAGCTACGGTAAAGTCCGACACCTGAATTATATTCTTTTTCCTAAGGAGAGGAAGAATAAGTTTATTAAACATTTAGTAAATTTATTTTTGACCTCCTTGTATGGAGGTTTTTTTAAAAGTATGAAAGTTCATTCAAAACAAAGGAGAGTAAAATGAGTCTAGATAGAAGAATGTTTATTAAGTTCTGTTCTATTTCTTTTCTTGGTTTTCTTGTACCTAGTTGTAAAAGTATAACTGATTTAGAAGAAAATCTTGAAAAATCATTATTAGTTAACAATAGAGAGGATACATTATTATCTTTCTTGCAAAGATATAATCCTGTTTATCATGAACAAATAGATTGGGATTTTCCTAATGGTGATAATTGTTTATTATTAATTGATTTACAAGAACATGGCTTAGGAGATTATAATTACTATATCAATGGACGGTGTATTTTAGAACCAATAAATACTGTATTATTTGATTCTACTTATCATAGTTTAAGAATTACTTGTAATAGTGTGACTATTTTTAGTCATCGTCCAAAACGTAAAAGATACAATCTTCTAGAGGCTTAAAATAAAAGTGCAGGTATATTATATATATGCACTAACTACAATTAATTAAATAAAATATATGAAAAAATTCTTTTTTATTTTACTTATCACTTTAATAGCAACTCCTTTTTTAATTTTTGCTGAATATGATAATACAATTAGCTATTTACAGAATCAAACACAAAATACTTGAATTACACAAGCTTTATCTTCAGTACAAGCTGAAAATATTGATATTAGCTATTTAGATAATAATACAGATGATTTAATGACGGCTAGTAAAAATATACTAGCTTTAACAGCTATGCAAAGTGATGATTATGAAACATTAAATAGTTTATTAACTGTTATTAATAATAATTTTGTAGATAATCAATTAGGATCTTCTGAATTATTAAATGATGATTTTTGGGGATTATTAGCTTTATCTTCATTGCATTCAGAAGATAATATATCAAGTATTAAAGAATTTATATTATCTAATCAAAATGAAGACGGCTGTTGGTCTTGGTCTACAACAGGTGAATCAGACAGTAATGATACAGCCGCAGCTATTTTATCATTACTAGAAACAGATTTAACTATATCTTCTTCGGAGATTGTTTTAGCTTTAGATTATTTACATACTATTCAAAATGAAGATGGTGGTTTTGGTTATGATGTAAATAGTGAATCTGATGGTGCTTCTACTGCTTGGATTATTTCAATGTTTAATAAAGCGAATATAGATATTAATGATTGGTATGTAGGTGATAATAATCCAATACTATTTTTACAAAGTCTACAATTAGAAGATGGATCTTTTGCTTGGTTAACAGGAGACGAAGAGGGTTCTTCTATGGTAACTTCTTATGCACTATTATCATTATCAAACGGTACTTATCCTTTAAATTATATTAATTTAAATACAAATGATACGGTGAATGTAGATTTAAGAATTGAAGGGCCAGATAATACAATTTGTTTAGCTAGTTTAGAAGCTAGTAATGTTTTGGAATTATTAATTTCAGGTTCAGAAGTTTGTAACTTTGACTATATAGTACAAGACACAGAATATGGACCTTATGTATCAAGTGTGGATAATATTGATGCTGAGGGTATGTCAGGATGGCAGTATTGGGTTAATTCAGCTTCGGGTATGGTAGCAGCTGATGAATATATTCTAGAAGCTGGAGATGAAGTATTGTGGGCATATGGAGAGTATGGTATTCAACCTACTAGAGTAGAAACAAATCAAAATATATTTTTAACAGGAGAAGATATTACTATAACTACAACATATTTTGATGGTAGTGATTGGTTAGTATTAGAAAATATTGAAGTATATGTAAATAATGATATATATATTACAGATGAAAATGGACAAGTTAATTTAACAATTAATGAAGATGGTATATATACTGTTTATTCAGAACAAACTGAATCATATATTAGGAGTAATAAAGAGTATATAACTATTGGTAATGGTATTTCAGAAATAGTAGATTTATCTGTTAATATCTTAAATGATAATCCAGAGAATGAAGATAGTGTATCTTTTACTATTAATCAGTCTATGATTGACTTTGGTGATTTAGAAGCAGGGCAATCAGCAGAAAATATATTAAGTTTAACTAATACAGGTACAGTTGATATTTATATAGAAGCAAGTATTATTGGTGATAATATATTTGATTTAACTAACTTAAATCAATCAGAGTGGGATAACTTTAATTCAACTATTAATCCTTCTAATTCTGAAGCAGTAAATGTAGAGTTGTCAATTCCAAATGATACTATAGAATCTGGACAACAAAATGGTCAATTAATATTTTGGGCTACTATTAATTAATAATTATGTATAAATTAATTATATTTATATTACTATTATTACCTTTTTCTGCTAAAGCTATAGGTTTATCTATATCTCCTTCTTCTTTAGATCTTATTTCTCCAGATATTAAAGAATATAGTTTAAGTATTAAGAATATTTCTAAAGAACCAATTATTTCACATATTCAAGTAGATGAATATTCAGATAATATAATTTTAAATAATAGTGAAATTCAATTATTACCAGAACAAGTTACTCAGATTAAAATTAAAACTGATTTTAGTAATTTTGAAGAGGGTATTAAAAAAACTAATATTTCTGTAATTAGTAAAGCTTTAGATAAAAAAAGTTTTAATGCTGCTACAGGTATCAAAGTTCCTATTACAATATATGTATCTAAAGATTATTGGCAATGGTCTGGGCAAGCTGTATTTGTGGTAACTTTTCTAGGATTGTTTATTTTTATAGGTATATATTACCTATTATTATATGCATTACTTAAGAAAAGAAAGAAAAAAGTATGTTCTCTTAATTTTATACATCTTCATAAAAAAAGAAAATGGTATCATATATTTAAACGGTAATTAACTAATTATCGTTTTTTTGATATAATAAAGATATAATAATTAAATATATATTATGATAGATGAAGAATTAAAGAGGTTAATACAAAAAAATCAAGAAACATTAGAAGATTTAGAAAAAAGAGTAAAGGGTATACAGAAAAAATTACTATGGTATGTTATTGGTAACCTTATTAAAACTATTTTAATTGTTGGTCCAATAATTATAGGTTTTATATACTTATCTCCAATAGTTAAAGAATATTTATCAGGATTACAACCAATATTTGAAATGTTGCAATTAGGGCCGTTAGTATTACAAGATGTATTTGCTAATTTTAATCCTCAAGCTAATGTAAATAACGGAGCTATAAATAATGAAACACTAGAGTTTTTATGTGATCCAGTACAAAGAGATGCTGTAATACAAAGTATTTGTAAATAATGGAAGAATTAAAAGATAAAATAAATGAATTATCTTCTAAAATTAATAAAGGAATAGAATATTTAAAATTAGAAGATAAAAAGAATAAACTTAAAGAATTAAAAGAACAAATGTCTGTTCCTGATTTTTGGAATAATCAAGATAAAGCTAGAAGTATAAATTCTGAAGCTTCTTTTCTAGAAGATGAAATAAATAATTGGGAGGAATTAAAGAACAATATATCTAATTTAAATTCTTTGATTAAAGATAAACAAGCAGAGGAATTAATAGAAGAATTAAATAATAATTTTGAAGAGATTAAAAACAAATATTTAGATTTAGAGAAACAAATATATTTACAAGGTAAGTATGATAAATATACAGCCATTTTAAGTATTCAGGCTGGCGCAGGTGGAGATGACGCTCAAGATTGGTCTGCAATGCTAGAAAGAATGTATTTACGTTTTGCAGAAAGAAATAATTGGAAAGTTTCATATTTATCTTCTTCTTCTGGAGCAGAAGCAGGTATTAAAAGTGCTACATTTAAAATTAAAGGTAATTATGCTTTTGGTTATTTAAAAAATGAAGCAGGAGTACATCGTTTAGTAAGATTATCTCCTTTTGATGCTGATCATGCTAGACATACTTCTTTTGCTATGATTAGAGTATTACCAGAGTTAGAAGAAACAGATCTTAATATCAAAGGTGAAGAATTAAAAATAGATACATTTAGAGCTTCTGGAAGAGGAGGGCAGTCAGTTAACACTACGGATTCTGCTGTTAGAATTACTCATATACCTACAGGTTTAACTGCTGTATGTCAAAATGAAAGATCTCAATTACAGAATAAAAGACAAGCTTTAGTTTATTTAAAAAGTAAATTACAACAATATTTAGAGTTAGAAAAAGAAGAAGAAAAAAAGATTTTAAAAGGTGAATATACAGAAGCAGCTTGGGGTAATCAAATTAGATCCTATGTTTTGCACCCATATAAAATGGTAAAAGATCATAGAACAAAGCATGAATCTAATAATCCTGATAATGTTTTAGATGGTGATATAATGGAGTTTATTCAAGCAAATTTAGAAAAATAGTTTTTACTTTATTTTGTATATATAGTATAATATACATATGTTTGAGCATTTAATACCAAATATAGTTCAAAAAGAATCTAGTAGAAAGACTAGCCTTACTTTTTATATTATTGCATTATTAATAGCAGTAGGTATTTTTATATCATCATTAGGGATAGATAAAGGACCACTTACATCAGCTTATAGCTATACTTTTAATAAAGCAGAAGTTCAAGTAAACTCTAAAGATAATAGTATGGTTCCTAGTGTAGGAAATACTTCCATTTTTGAATTTAATATTTTAGCTAAAGATAATAATACTTTTCTTCAAAAATTAAAAATATATGTTCAAGGATTATATAAGTCTACAATTTTTAATGATTTAAAAATATATCATAATGGTGTTCAATTAGGTTATGATGCTGTATTTGATAATTATGGATACTTATATTTTGATTTAGATAATTATTCTTTATCCAATGGTAACAATACTTTTAGTTTTATAATACCATCTTCTGATGTAAATATAGGAGATATTATACAATTTAGTTTTGAAGATCCATTTAGTATTGTTTTAAGTCATGGTATGGATAAATCTTTATTTACACCAGATGCTACCTTTCCCTTAAAGAGTGGTTTAATTTCTTTTGTTGATAAAGGTAGTATATATACTTATCTTGATAATTTTTATCCTTTTTTCTTGCCTAGTAATATTTCTCATAAATTAGTTTCTTTTTCTCTGGGAAGTTTAACTGAAGCTGTAGATATTTATAATTTAAGTATTACTTGTGAAACAGAAGAATATCTTGATGCTTCATTGTTTGTTTTATTAAATAATGGTTTAGCTATCTCTCAGGGTTATTATAATCAAAAAGATGGAATTATAGATTTTATTTTAGATGATATTTTAGTTTTGAATAATAAAGAAGATATTAGTTTACAATTGCATACTTCTAAACTATTGAAAGGTAAATATAGTTTTGTATTAAATAGCATTAATGGTATTGGTTTTTCTTCTGGTTCAGATATTAATATAGATGATAAGTTATTTTTAGGTGATATATATGTTAAAGATAATTTTTTAATAATAGAAGATAATAATAAGTATACTAGTTTATCTGAGGGTTGGAATACCATAAAAGAGATTAGTATTAAAAGTGTTAATGATAGCATTGAGTTGAAAAAACTTTCTTGGTTTTTAGAAAGTGTTGCTACTAATCTTGAAGACATAGAAATATATATCAATAATAATAAAATAAATAATTTTACTTTTAATAATAATATATTAACTATTAATAATTCTTTAGATATTGATAAAGAGGGTGTGGTTATTGAAATATTAATTAATGTTTCTGAAGTAGAAAATGGTTCTATTGTAAAATTATTATTTGATAATATATTATGGTTTTTTGATGATAATGAATACAATGAAGATATGTTACCATACTTACCTTTAGATCCAGTAATTTTATCTTCATTTTAAAATATATAAATAATTAAATATTTTTTTATGCTTGTTATCTGGTTTATTGTTTTTACAGCCTCTTTGTGGGCTCTTATAAAATCTGCTGATTATTTTACAGATTATGCAGAAGCATTAGGTAAAATATTAAAATTACCTAATTTTGTTGTAGGCGTTTTAATAGTAGCTATAGGTACATCATTACCAGAGCTTGCTACTTCTGTAGTTGGTGTTAGTAGCGGAGAAGCAGAGTTTTTAAGCGGTAATGTACTTGGTACAGTAATAGTTAATATTTTGCTTGGTTTAGGTATAGCGGTTATTCTTTCTAAGAAAAAGGCTATTTTTGATTGGGATATAGTTTCTAATGATATGCCGTTTTTTGCAGCAGCTATATTATTAGTTGTTTTTTCCTTATCTGATGGTAAGTTTAATGCTATAGAAGGTGTTTTATTCTTATTAGGATATATTATTTATGTGATTTATGCTTATCGCATTAAAAAGATAAATAAGAAATCGACAAAAGAAGACTATGAAAAACAATTAAAAAAAGAAATTAAAAGTGATGTTGAAGAAATAGAGAAAAAAGAAGGTATTAAAGGAAAATTGAAGAAACCAATTGTTAAAATTATTTTTTTCCTATTTTTAAGTTTAATAATGGTAGCTGTGTCATCAAATTTTGTAGTAGATGCTGTTATTAATATTGCTAATATGTTAGGTTTTGGTACTTCTGTAATAGCAGCTACATTAGTAGCTTTAGGTACATCATTACCAGAAATATTTGTAGCAACCTCAGCTGCTAGACGGGGTAATTTTGATATGGTTATTGGTGATATTATTGGTTCCAATATATTTGATATTTTTGTAATTTTTGGAGCTGTTAGTTTATTTACACCTTTGACAATTAGTCATGATTTATTTATTATTTTATCTTCTTTCTTAGTAGGATCTTTCTTCTTGATGTGGCTTGTGTTTATAGACAAGAAAGTAACAAAAATGGAAGCATGTATGTTTATTTTAATTTATTTTGTATTCGTTGGAAAATTATTTAATATATTTTAAATAAAAGCAATAATTTAGATACTACCTTTTATGGTAGTACTTTGTTTGACTAAAATACATATTTTAGTTTAGATATACTTAGTTTAAAGAAAAGCGATGAAGAAAAGTAGATTTTTCATTATTTTAAGTATTATATTTTTATTAAGTAATTTTTATTTACTTTCTTTTCTATCTTTAGATTATTTTCATACTCTTGTTAAAGAGTATTTATTTTATCTTTTTATCTTTCTTTTTTTAAGTGTTATAAGTTTAAGTTATTCTCGTTACTTTATATTCCTTACAATAATTATATTATCTTGTCTTCGTTTTTATTATTTTACTAGTATAGAAGTTAATAATACTTTTGTTTATGATGGTTACTATACTTTTACAGCTAGTATTGAATTTTTGGATAAGAAAAATAATGGTTGGCAGATTAAAGTCAAACCAAAAGATTTGAATAGTTTTTCTGGTAAACTTCTTGTATACACATCGTTATATCCAGAGTATAGCTATACTAATGTGTTAGAAATTAGTTGTAAGGTGTATAAACCAGAGATTATAGTAGATGAAAAAGGTAAGATATTTCATTATGATAAATATTTAGCTAAAGATAGAATATTTGGATCTTGTTTTAGACCTAGGATTAAAATTATATCTCAAGATAATAGTATTAAAAACTATTTTCTTCAAAGTAAACAAAAACTATTATCTAATCTCAATAATAATTTAGTAGAGCCTGCTTCTAGTCTATCTAAGGCCATAGTTTTTGCTAGTAGAAGAGAGATTAGTACTAACTTACGCGATATATTCGCTAGAGTAGGTTTAAGCCACGTTATAGCGATATCTGGAATGCATATAGCTATTATAGTTTTTCTTTTACAAGCTATTTTTATTTTCTTAGGTTTAAGTAGAAAGTTTATATTTTACCTTCTTCTTTTTTTACTTTTTGCTTACCTTGTATTATTAAATTTTCCTAGTTCTGCTTTAAGAGCTAGTTCTATGGTTGTATTATTTCTTTTAGGATCATTTTTAAAAAGAAAAGCAGTTTCTTTATTTACTTTAATTTTTTTAGCAGATCTTTTTATTTTTTTTAATCCATATCTACTACTATATGATATTGGTTTTCAATTATCATTCTTGGCTGTTTTGGGATTGCTATTATACATTAAGTTTTTTAATACCATCTTAATATTTGTACCAAAAATATTTCATATACGAGAAGTAGTATCTGTAACTTTATCTGCTCAAGTTTTTACTTGGCCTTTAATAGTTTATCATTTTAATATTTTATCTTTAGTTTCTCCTCTTAGTAATATAATTATACTACCCATACTACCTTTAGTTATAGTTTTAAGTTTTCTTTTATCTTTTTCTTCTTTGAGTATTATATCATGGCCTTTGTTTATACTATTAAAAGCTATGGTTGTAATATCTAAGTTTTTCATATCTATTCCTTTTTCTTTTCTTGAGTTAAATAATTTTAATTCTTTTTATCTTTTTTCTAGTTTTGTAATAATGATTCTTTTAACAATTATTCTTAAACCATATAACTATGAATAAATATATAATAATTATATTATTAACATTATCATTCCTTCTTTTTTCTTTAAAAGAGGAAAATAATCTTAAAGTTAGTTTCTTAGACATAGGTCAAGGAGATAGTATATTGGTATCTGTTAATGATTTGAATATATTAATAGATGGAGGTCCTAATAATCTACTATTACATGAATTAGGTGAAGGATTACCTTGGCATGAAAGAAAAATAGATTATTTAGTTATATCTCATTATCATGCAGATCATTTTGTAGGATTTATTGAATTAATTAATAAGTATGAAATAGGGGAAGTATTGGTTACTGATCATCGGCCAGATGATTTTCTTTACCATGTATTTATGAATAAGTTAAAAGAATATAACTATACAGTAACTGTAGTTAATCAAGGTGATAGGTTTCAAATATCTGAGGGTGTATACTTTGATATTATTTTAGCTGATTGTATTCATGAAGACTATAATGATAATTCTATAGTATTAAAGTTTAAATACTATAACACAAAGATACTGTTTACTGGTGATTTAACTTCTGTGCAAGAAAAAACTATTCTAAACAAAGATTTAGGATCAGAAATACTTAAAGTAGGGCATCATGGTAGTCGATGGTCTTCTTCTAAGGAGTTTCTTGAAGCTATACAACCTAAAGTTTGTATTATACAGTCTGGCAGAGATAATAGTTTTGGTCATCCTCATAAAGAAGCTGTAGAAAGATTAGAAGGTATAGGTTGTGAAATATATAATACTCAATTCAATAATACCATAACCTTAACTAGTGATGGTAATGAGTATTGGGTTGATTTTTAACTAAAAGTAAAGTATAATGTATATATTATTAATATAATATTATGGCAAATAAAAAAAAGAAAATTCTTCTAATTGAAGATGAAGAAATGTTAGCTAATATGTATGAGACTAAGTTTCAAAATGAAGGTTTTGATATTGTTAAGGCTCTAGATGGTGCAGAAGGGTTAAAATTAAGTGAAGAAGTAAATCCTGATTTTATACTTCTTGATATCATAATGCCTAAGATGGATGGTTTTGCTGTTTTGAAAGCTTTAAAAGCTAATGATAAGACAAAGGGTATACCTGTAATACTATTAACTAATTTGGGTCAAGAAGAAGACATTGAAAAAGGTAAACAAGATGGAGCTATAGGTTATTTAGTTAAAGCAAATACTACTCCAGCAGAAGTAGTAGAAAGAGTTAAAAAAGAATTAATATAAATATTATGAGTTTTAAGAATGAAAGAACATTTGCAATGATTAAACCTGATGGTGTTAAAAAGGGTTTAATAGGGGATATTATTAAGCGTTTTGAGCAAAGAGATTTAAAAGTTGTTGCCTTAGAAATGTTTCAAGCAACACATGATGATATTGATAATCATTATCCTAAAGATGAAAAATGGATTAGAAGATTGGGTCAAAAAACATTATCTACATATGAAAAATATGGCTTAAAAGCTAAAGATGAATTGGGAGTAGAAGATGATTTAGAAATAGGTAAGTTAGTAAGAGCTTGGTTAGTAGAATATATGACTTCAGCTCCATTAGTTCGTATGGTAGTAGAAGGTATTCATGCTGTAGATATGGTTCGTAAGATTTGTGGTGCTACATTACCATACTTAGCAGATATGGGTACAATTAGAGGAGATTTTTCTGCTGATTCTCCAGCAGTAGCTAATACAGAAAAAAGAGCTGTTATGAATTTAATTCATGCATCTGAAACAGTAGAAGAAGCAGAACATGAAATTAAGCATTGGTTTGGTAATAGGAAAGTAGTATTTGATTACAAAAGATTTATAGACTAATATAGTTATACACATTTGCTTGAATTATATATAAATGATAAACTAATAGTAGAGTTCAGTACTTTAGATAAAAATATAATTCTACAACCTTAATGTAAAGGGAGTTCAATATTTATTAGAATCGTGGTTTTAATGTGAGGACACCCACCTGTTTAGCAGGAATTAAGAATTATTTAAAGTTTAGAACTCTTTAAGTCGTCTAACAGAAAAAAATATGCATCAAATCGATGACTTACGAAAAGGCGTTTTATTTGTATAATAGCGATAGAAACGTCTTTTTGTTTTGCTTTTTTTACCACTTTTATATAAAATATATGTATAATATATAATAATATGAATAAAGAATTATTTAAAAAGTTAATGGATGATAAACAGTGTGTAGCTGTTGTTTGTAATCAGTGGGGTGATACAGGTAAAGGTAAGTTAGTAGACCTATTATCTTCTTGGGCAGATATTATTATAAGAGGTACGGGAGGTGCTAATGCAGGACATACTATAGTAGTAAGTGGTAATGAGTATATATTTCATTTAATTCCTTCTGGTATATTACATGATAAGGATAATAAGATTAATGTAATTGGTAGAGGAGTAGCTTTTGATCCTAGGGTTATAATACAAGAATTAGATGTTTTAAAAGATAATAATATTGAAGTTAATAATTTTAAGATTAGTCATCAAGCTCCTTTAATGCTTCCTTACCATCTTCTAATTGATAGGATAAGTGATAAAAAGGCTAAGATAGGTACTACAGGAAGAGGTATTGGTCCTTTGTATACAGATTTCTATGCTAGGCATTCATTATTTGTTAATGATATGTTTAATAAAGATATATTTAAAGGAAAGTTAGAAAAGTTTTTAGATAATAAGAAAAGAATATTATCTTCTTTAGATAAAGATGTAGCTAAAGAAGTTTTAAGTCATAAACATTTAGAAAATGGAATATTCTTTGATGAAAAGAATATATTAAATATAGATAGTATTATAGAAAAATATACAGTAGATTATGCTGATAGATTAAAACCTTCAGTTATAGACTTAGAACAGTTTGTTAATAAAGCTTTGTTTAATAAAAAAAAGATACTTTTAGAAGGTGCTCAAGGTGCTTTACTGAGTATAGACTATGGAACTACTAAATATCAGACTTCTTCTGACCCAACTATATCTGGATTAGCTAAAGGTTCTGGGATATTAATGAGTAATGTAGATCATGTATTTGGTATTACTAAAGCTTTTTATATGACAAGAGTTGGTAACGGTCCTTTTCCTTCTGAGCTAGGAGATAATAGTGAAGAATATTGTAGTAAGGGTGTTACTAAAGAAGAAGAAAAAGATAAGTATAGTGATAAGATAGAAGAATTAATAGAAGGTGATAGTTTTGAACAGGGTGTAGGTATTAGGCTATTAGGAGGGGAATATGGAGCTACTACAGGTAGAACTAGGAGAACTGGTTGGTTAGATTTAGTAGCATTAAAGTATGCCATGCAATTCAATGGTAAGAACATTACTTTAACTAAAGTAGATGTTTTAGATAAGTTAAAGAAAGTTAAATTAGTTGTGGAATATAAATATATAGGAGAGGATATATTCTATGGGGGTAAGACAATTAAAAAAGGTGACACTATAGATTTCTTTCCTCGTTTTTCTGAAATACTGTATTTATGTGAACCTGTATTTAAAGAATTTAAGGGTTGGGAAGTAAATATATCTAATATTACAATGTATGAAGATTTGCCCAAAGAAGTAAAAGATATTATTGATTATATAGAAAAATATACCAACGGTAATGTTGATATAGTTTCTGTAGGTCCTGATAGGGAGCAAACGATATTTAAGATTTAGTAATAAAAAAACACTGTTGTTAAACAGTGTTTTTAGTTTATATAGTTGTTTGTTTTTGAGTCTTGTTAAATGTTTTAATACAAGAAGTACAAATTGTAGTTTTCTTGCCATCTATTTTTTTACTTTGCAAATTAATACTCATCTTTCTTTTGCTAGAAATCTTAGAGTGACTACGACTGTTTCCGGTCATTGCTCTACGATCACATATTTCACATACTTTAGACATATAGTTGCTTTTTTACTTAATTAAGCTATAATAATTAACGTAACATTGCATTATGTTAACATAATTAATTAATTTTGTAAAGAGTATATGCTTTTAAGTTTATTATTTGAAAACCAACAACAGTTTATAATAATTGTTTTAGCTATAGTATTTGCTTTAACAATTCATGAGTTTTCTCATTCTTTAATGGCTACTATATTAGGCGATAATACATCTAAGTTAAGTGGTAGATTAACTTTAAATCCCTTAGCTCATTTAGATGTATTTGGTACTTTAATGTTATTAATGGCTGGATTTGGTTGGGGTAAACCTGTTCCTGTTAATCCGTATAATTTAAAAGTAAAACGTTTTGGTTCTACTCTAGTTTCTCTTGCAGGCCCTTTATCTAATTTTTTAAGTGTAGCTTTATTTATATTTATATGGAAGATGGTATCTCCGTATTTAGGGGAAGAGAATTTATTAAATCTTTTCTTCTTTTATTTAATACTTATTAACCTTATATTAGGAGTATTTAATTTAATCCCTATACCACCATTAGATGGTTCTGAGGTATTATTCTCTATATTACCTTCTACTATGGATAATTTAAAGAATAATTTAACTATGTATGGACCGTATATATTGATAGGTTTACTTATATTAGATCGTTTCTCTAATTTAAATATATTTAGTAGTATTTTTACTTTTTTCATAAATAAGATATTTTACTTTATACAATAGTTGACTTCTATACTTTTTTATGCTATTTTATTGAAGACTTTAAAGTAATAAAGCTTTAATTTATTTATTAATTAAATCAAATATGCCAACAATCAATCAATTGTTAAAAAAACCAAGAAAAACTGCAAAGGTAAAGAGTGCATCTAGAGCTTTGCATACTGTTTTGAATAGTAAGAAAAGAGTAAAAAAAGAATTACCTAAAGGCGCTCCATTTAAAAGAGGAGTATGTTTAAAGGTGACTACAGTTACTCCTAAAAAACCTAACTCTGCTTTACGTAAAATTGCTAGGGTGAGACTTTCTAATGGTATGGAAGTTACAGCTTACATTCCAGGAGAAGGACATAATTTACAAGAACATAGTATTGTATTGATTCGTGGTGGAAGAGTTAAAGATTTAGCTGGTGTACGTTATCATGTAGTAAGAGGAGTGTATGATACTCAAGGAGTTGAAGGACGTAAACAAGGTAGATCAAAATACGGAACTAAAAAAGAAAAGAAATAAATATGAGAGGAAAACAAGCACCAAAAAGAAAAATTACACCTGATCCTAAATTTGATAGGGTTGATTTAGCTAGATTAATTAATTTAATAGTTAAAAAAGGTAAAAAAACAACAGCTCAGAATATTGTTTATAAAGCTTTTGAGTATATTTCTAATAAAACAAAACAAGATCCTTTAGAAGTATATGATTCAGCTATTAGAAATGTAGCTCCTAATTTAGAAGTTAAAGGTAGAAGAATAGGTGGGGCTAACTATCAAGTACCAATAGTAGTAATGGGTGATAGGAGATTAGGATTAGCTCATCGTTGGCTTTTAGAAGCTGCCCGTTCTCGTAAAGGAGCTGCTATGGATATTTGTTTAGGTGATGAATTAATTTTAGCTTCAAAAGGTGAAGGTGAGGCTATGAAAAAACGTGAAGACGTACAAAGAATGGCAGAGGCTAATAAAGCATTTGCTCACTTTGCTTAAAATATATAAGTTAAACGCAGAATGTTATCATTCTGCTTTTGTTAAATAAAATAATAATATGTCAAGAACTC
>CAYMZA010000002.1:0-56627 GCA_964394835.1 uncultured Gammaproteobacteria bacterium | reverse complement strand
CGCCTGCCTGTCACGCAGGAGGTCGCGAGTTCGAGTCTCGTCGATCCCGCCATTACTTATCTATCTAGATAAGTTTTTTTATTCATAAATATATTATACCATATTATTTAGTTATGATATACTAATAGTATGTTAAAAAAGAAAGAAAAAAAACAATTAATATATTTATTATTAGCTATATTTTGGGGGTTATTTATTTTTTATTTATCTTCTATTCCTGATTTAAAAAGTAGTTTACCTTCTTGGCAAGATTTTATCTTAAGGAAACTTGCTCATATATTTGTATTTTTTGTATTAACATATTTAATAGCTAATAGTTTAGTAAGTTGTAAAAGAAAATATTTATACTTTGTTATTTTAGTAGGTATTGCTTATGCTTTTATTGATGAATTACATCAATCAACAGTGTTAAATAGATATGGTAGTGCTAAAGACATTCTAATTGATTCTATAGGTGTGTATTTAGCTATATGGGTGTATAAGTGTAAAGTAGGGGAAAGAATACTTAAGAAAATTAAAAAACAACCTTGTTGTTCATAGGTTGTTTTTATATTTATTTGAAATTTTTAACTATATTTTTAAATACTTTAGGTTTATGTTCTGCTATTTGAGAAAGTACTTTACGATCTAATTCGCAGTCTTTCTTTTTTAATGCATCTATGAAACTAGAGTATTTCCAATCTAATTGTCTTAATGCTGCATTAAGTTTAGTTTGCCAAAGACGTCTTTGTACTCTTTTCTTTTTTCTTCTATCTCTTAAAGCATGTGTTCCAGCATGAAGAATAGCTTCTTTAGCTTGTTTAATGTTTTTCTTACGACCCCATTTATATCCTTTAGTTTGTTTAAGGATATTTTTTCTTCTTTTAGTATGTGTTGTTCCTCTTTTTACTCTTGGCATATGTTTGTATTATAAATAAGGTAAAAGTTGTTTAACGTTTTTAACATTAGATTTAGATATATGTTTATCAGATCTTTTATTTCTTTTTACTTTACCAGATTCTCTAGAATTAAAATGATTTTGTCCACCTGTGCGGATAAGTACCTTTTTCTTTTTAGTAATCTTTACTCTCTTTTTTAATAATTTCTTTGTTTTAAGTTTCATATCACTTAGTTATAATTGTAGTTATTGTATTTCCTTGTTGTTCTATCTTTTTATCTTCTTTATACTCAAAGTCTAATGTATTTAAGAATTCTCTTACTTTTTCTCTTGCTTGTGGTTTAAAAGCTCTTTCTCTTCCTTTTAATCTTAATTCTACTTTTACTTTATGACCTTGATCTAAGAATTTAATTGCTTGTTTTTGTTTAAATTGTATATCATGTTCCCCAATTTTTAATGAAATTCTGATTCCTTTAACTTCTGTTTTTTTACTTTTACTTTTTTGTTGTGTTCGGTTTTGTTGATAAAGGAATTTACCATAGTCTAGTACTTTACAAACAGGGGGTTTAGCCAAGGGTGAAACTTCAACTAAATCTAAATTTTTACTTTGTGCTAATGCTAAAGCTTGATTTAGTGATATTACACCAACTCTTTCATTGTTATCATCTATTACATTAACTTCTTCTGCTCTAATTTGTTTATTAATCCAGTATTTTTTGGTAACAATTTTCTTTTTACTTCTTCTTTTACTTCTAATATATTTTACTTAATAATTAATTACATAAATCAAATGTCCATGTTATATGAACAGCTGGTCTATGGTGGAGATGAGGGGAATCACACCCCTGTCTACTAAGCTGCTTAATAATTTTCTACAAGTTTAGTTAATTTGATGATTTAATTAAAAACTTTAAAATTAACAAAAAGTCAGTAATCTAAGTTGATTAAATGTCAGATATTCATATCAACACTAAATATCTCGAGCCTGAGTTTATGACGTTTCATGGATAATTTCAGGCAAATTACCTAGAAACGGTCAAAGCAATTTTATGCTAAGACTGGTGAAAGCTGCGGAACTTTGAAAAGCTCTTTAGCTTTAGCAAATATGTTTTTTGCAATTATTTTATACGATTTTAAAGAATCGTGAACTTTACTTGCTTATTATTATTTCACCAAGCATCGAATATGAAACATCCCCATATTCTAATAACTTTTTAATTTATTCCTGATATTCTTTTGAATATCTTTCTTTTTAATGTCCTGTCTCTTATCGTACTTCTTTTTGCCCTTAACTAAGGCAATTTTGACTTTTATTAGTCTGCGAGTAGTATACACTGAAATGGGTATGATTGTCAAGCCTTTATCCTTCATTTTACTAGTTAAATGTAGTATTTCTTTTTTATTCAAGAGTAACTTTCTTTCTTGTTCTGGATCGTATTTACTTTGATCAGCACCAGCTTTAATATATGGTGAAATATACATATTTTTTAATATAGCCTTACCATCTTTTAAGGAAACAAAAGCACCCATTAGACTTAAATGACCTAATTTAATTGATTTGACCTCTGCTCCAGTTAATACTAGACCAGCTTCAAATTCTTCTATGACTTGATAATCATAGTGTACCTTCTTGTTTTTTGCTAAGGTTGACATTTTTCTTTGTTTATTATATAAGATAAGTAATCTTATAGTTTGAATATATCATACTTTTAAGTTCTTTTCAAAAGGGTAAGACAAAAAGGAGGTGACCATTATGTCAGAACATGAAGTTTCCAAAGAGACTATGGTACGTGTTATTTATAATTTTCTGGTTTGTGAAAAGAGATTTTTTAAAATTACAGAAGAAGATATTTGTAAGATTTCTGTAGAAGATCTCAAACCAGCATATGAAGTTATTAAAACACAGCATTGTTTTGCTACTGAGATTACTAGAATTGTTCATCTGATTAATTCTTATGAATAGTATGTGATTAAAGCGGTTAATTCTAATTAGCCGCTTTTTTATTCGTTTATTTATTTTAGTTTCTGGAGCTTTTTTCTTTTTTATTGTATAATATGAGTAATTAATATAATTATATGAATATTGGTATTTTATTTATAATAATAGGTGGTTTAATGTTATTAAAAGAAATGGGATTGATAGATGGAAGTTTTTTTTCATATCTCTTTCCACTTCTTTTCATAATATTAGGTATTAAACTATTAAAGAAAAAGAAACAGATTGATAAAACATTTGGTTTTGATATCTTTAAAATGAATGGAATAGGGGATTTAAAGAAAAAAAATAAGAGTAATCATAAAGTGGTTGATGAGCAATAGTAAATATATATGTAACGAAGTAGTAGTTAAAAAGTCCAAGTTCTTGGGCTTTGCTTTTTATATCTCTAAAGAAAAAGACGTAGAAGATATATTAAACAATTTAAAGGTGGGATATAAAAAAGCGAAACATATTGTTTATGCATATCGTTTAGGTAATAAAGAAAAAGCATATAATGATAAAGAACCAGTTAATTCTGCTGGTAAACCATTGCTACGCCTATTACAAAAAAAAGAGTTAAATAATCATCTTCTTGTAGTTATTAGATACTTTGGTGGTATTAAATTAGGTATAGGAGGATTAATTAGAGCATATACTAAATCAGGTAAAGAATCTTTAGAAAATATAAATGGAAAAGAGAATAAAAATTAAAAATAAAGAATACATATATAAACTTAAAAGAAGGTCTAGAGTTAAGTATGTTCGTTTAGCTATTGAATCTGATGGTTCAATAGTTATTACAGCACCTAAACTATATCCATTATTCTTAATACGAACATATATCATTCAACAGTTTGATTGGATTAAAGAGAATATTAAAAAAAGAGAGGATAGTAATAGTATTTTAAGTATTAAACATAGTAAAAAAGAAATAAAAGAATACAGTGAAAGAACAAGAGTGTTAGTATTAAATAAATTAGAATGCTATACTCAAATATATAGTGTTGAGTATAATAGAATAAGTATTCGTAATCAAAAAACTAGATGGGGTAGTTGTTCTTCTAAAAAAAATCTAAACTTTAATTACCGTCTTTGTCTATTACCCCCATCTCTTTCAAACTATATTATAGTCCATGAGCTATGTCATTTAATAGAATTAAATCATTCTAGTAATTTTTGGAATTTAGTTTCTAAAGAAATACCTGATTTTAAAGAAAAAAAGAAACAATTAAAAAATATTTAAGTATTGTTAAATAATATAATTATGATAAGATAATAATATGAAATATAGAAAAAATTATTTATCCTGGGATGATACATTTATGTTTTTAGCCCAGATCATATCTCAAAGATCTAAAGATCCCTCTACACAAGCAGGTTCAGTTATTGTTAGTAAAGATAATATAGTTTTAGGTATGGGATATAATGGTTGGGCTAGAGGCATAGATCAATCAGATTTACCTTGGGACAGAGAAGGAGATTGGTTAGATACTAAATACCCCTATGTAGTACATGCAGAAGCTAATGCAGTATATAATTCAATAACAAAAGTAAGGGGTTCTCGTTTGTATTGCACATTATTTCCTTGTAATGAATGTGCTAAAGCTATAATACAAAATGGTGTAAAGGAGGTTATATATAAAAGTGATAAATATAAAGATACAAAAGAAGCTAAAGCAAGTAGAAAGATGTTTGAATTAGCTGGTGTTAAATTACGTCAGTATAAATCAGATAAAAAATTAGAAATAAAGTAATGAAAAAAATATTAGGATTTACAGGATTAATATCTAGTGGTAAGGGTACAGCTTGTAAGTATCTTGTTAAAGAATATGGAGCTGTATCTTTTAAGTTTTCTAAAATATTAAGAGATATATTAGATAGAGCATATTTACCACATAGTAGAGATAATCTTGTAAAAATATCAATATTAATGAGAGAAACATTTGGTCAAGATCTTTTAGCCAAGATTATAGCTAAAGATATTAAAGATACAGATAGTGAATTAATAATAGTAGATGGTGTAAGAAGGCCAGATGATATTAAGTATTTAAAAGATATACCAGGATTTAAATTAGTAGCCGTAGACACAGATGAGAAGATAAGGTATGAAAGATTAATACAAAGAACAGAGAATACAGATGATAAAACTAAAACTTGGGAAGAATTTTTAGAAGATCATAAAAAAGAAACAGAAGAGTATATACCAGAATTAATTAAAAATGCAGATATTACAATAACTAATAATACTTCCTTAGAAGAATTACATAAACAATTAGATAAAATAGTATGAAACAATATTTAAACCTACTACAAAAAATAATGGATGAGGGTGTAGACAAGGGTGATAGAACTGGAGTTGGTACTCGTAGTATATTTGGTGCACAATTAAGATTTGATTTAAGTAAAGGCTTTCCATTATTAACAACAAAGAAAGTTTTTTTAAAGGGTATAATACATGAATTAATGTGGTTTGTAAGAGGAGATACTAATATACGGTATTTAGTAGAGAATGGAGTTAATATTTGGAATGAATGGCCTTTTCAAAGCTATTTAGAAAAGAATAATTTAGATAAAAAGTATCCTAAATATACAGAAGAGTGGAAAGAAGAAATGAATAAATATATTACTCAGGTAAAAGAAGATGAAGAGTTTGCTAAAAAGTGGGGAGACTTAGGCCCTGTGTATGGAAAGCAGTGGAGAGATTTTGGTGGAGTAGATCAATTAATGGATATTATTGAAAGAATTAAAAAAAATCCTAATGACAGGAGAATGATAGTGTCTGCTTGGAATCCTCCTGAAATACCTAAAATGGCGTTACCTCCTTGTCATTGTTTTTATCAATTCTATGTAGCTGATGGTAAATTATCATTACAAATGTATCAAAGAAGTTGTGATACATTCTTAGGTGTTCCTTTTAATATTGCTTCATATTCTCTTTTGTTAATAATGATATCTAAGATAGTAGGATTAGAACCTGGTGAGTTTGTACATACTATGGGTGATACACATTTATATAGTAATCATTTTGAGCAAGTTAAAAAACAACTATCAAGAGAACCAAGGGAATTGCCTACCATGAATATTAATAGAGAAGTTAAGGATATAGAAGAATTTAAATATGAAGATTTTGAATTAGCTGGATATGATCCATATCCAGGAATTAAAGCTCCAATAGCAGTATGAAGAAAGTTAAGATAAGTATAATTTGTGCAGTAGCTAAAGATAGAGGTATAGGTATGGATAATAAGTTATTAATTCATTTACCTAATGATCTTAAGCATTTTAAAAAGATTACTAGTAATCATGTTGTTATAATGGGTCAAAAAACCTATGAATCTATTGGTTTTCCCTTGCCCAATAGGATTAATATAATATTATCTTTAGATTCTGATTTTAATGCTAAAGATTGTTTTATTTTTAATAATATACCTGAAGCTTTAGAATTTGCTAAAGAAAAGGAAGAAAAAGAAATCTTTTTTATAGGAGGAGCTAGTATATATAAACAAGCTATAGAGTTTGCAGATAAACTATACTTAACTTTAATGGATAAAGTATTTAAAGCAGATACTTACTTTCCAGACTATTCTAAGTTTGGTAAGGTTATAAAAAAAGAAGGACCATTTGAAGAAAATGGTATTAAATATACATTTGTAGAATTAGAAAAATGAAAATAAAGATTAAAAAATTAAAAGATAATGCTATTATACCAAAGAGTATGCATAAAGGAGATGCGGCTTTAGATATATATTCTTGTATAGATATTAATATACAGCCAGGAGAAAGAGTTTTGATTGATACTGGTATTTCTATGGCTATACCTCAAGGATATTTTGGTAATATTAGAGATAGGTCTGGTTTGGCTGTTAAACATGGGTTACATACTATGGCTGGTGTAGTAGATTCTAATTACAGAGGAGAAATTAAAATAGTTATTATAAACCTTTCTAAAGAAGAATATAGTGTTAAACAAGGAGATAGAGTAGCCCAGATGATAATACAAGAGGTAAATGAGATAGTTTTAGAAGAAGTTGAAGACTTAGATAGCACAGAAAGAGGTGGGGGTGGATTTGGAGATTCGGGTTATTAGTGTATAAAATTATTGTTCGTTAAATATAATCAACAACAGGAAGGAAAAGAGATGGAAAAATTTAAAAGTGGCTTTATTATGGTTATAACAGGTTCTATGTTTTCTGGTAAAACAGAAGAATTAATTAGAACATTACGTCGTTTTATTATTGCTAAACAAAAAACTATATTATTTAAACCTAGTATTGATGACCGTTATGATAAAGAAAAGGTTGTATCTCATAATGGTGATGGTTTAAATGCTATTGTTATATCTCAAATTAAAGAAATTACAGATTATGTAGATAATAATGAGGTTGATATTGTAGGTATTGATGAGGCTCAGTTTTTAGCAGTAGATGAATTACGATATTTAGCTATTGAATTAGCTCGGCAAGGTAAAAAAGTAATTATAGCAGTATTAGATAAGACTTCAGCAGGACCATGCTTTAAAGGAATTCCTGAACTATTAGCAGAGGCAGATGTTTTGAAAAAACTTCATGCTATTTGTATAGAATGTGGAGGATTAGCTTCTCATTCTTTTCGTTTGTCAGGATCTGAAAAAGTGATTGATGTGGGTGGTAGTGATAAATATATCGCTTTGTGTCGTGGTTGTTGGTCTAAGAAAAGTAAAAAAACGTAAGTTTTGTATAGCCCTTGAATATTTCAGGGGCTTTTTATATAATTAAGATTATGATATATTAATACTATGAAAAAAGGTAAATTTATAGTCTTTGAGGGTGGTGACAAGTCTGGGAAAACAACTCAGATTAATTTACTTAAAGATTATTTAGAAAATAAAGGTAATTTAGTACTATTAACTAGAGAGCCTGGTGGTACTAATTCAGTTATTGCTGAGAAAATAAGGGGAATAATATTAAACAAAGATCATAAAGAAATGCATGCTAGAACTGAATTATTACTATTTTTAGCCTCTAGAGCACAACATGTAGAAGAAACAGTTAAACCAGCATTAGAAGAGGGTAAAATAGTATTATGTGATAGATTTGATGGTTCTACTTTTGCATATCAGGGTGTTGCTAGAAAATTAGATTTAGAAGAAATTAAAGAAATGAATAATTGTGCTAAGGATAATTTAAAGCCAGATTTAGTTGTATATGTAGATATTACACCTGAGGAAGCAGATAAAAGAAGAAGAGATGATAAACATGATAGATTAGATAGAGAGACTAAAGAATTTCATGAGGCTGTAAGAAAGGGTTTTATAAAACAAGCAGAAAGTAATAATAATTGGGAAATAGTAGATGGAGTAGGTGAGATAGAAGAGATTGCTAAAAAAATACAAGGGATAATAGAAAAAATATGAGTAAATATGAAATAATAATTGGTTTGGAAATACATTTACAGTTAAACACTAAAACAAAAATGTTTTGTTCTTGTTTAAATAATACTGATGATAAATTACAAAATAGTCTTGTTTGTCCTATTTGTTTAGGTCACCCAGGAACATTGCCAACACCAAACAAAGAAGCTATTAACCAAGCTATTGCTTTGGGTTTAGCTTTAAATTGTCAGATTAATAAAAAGTCAAAGTTTGATAGGAAACATTATTTTTATCCTGATCTTCCTAAGGGGTATCAAATATCTCAGTTTGATGAACCAATAGTAAGTGAAGGATATTTAGTAGTATATTTAGATAATAAAAAAGAACATATTGGTTTAGAAAGAATACATTTGGAAGAAGATGCTGCTAAGAATATACATCATAGTGATAAAACTTTAATTGATTATAACAGAGGAGGTACACCTTTAGCTGAGATTGTTACTAAACCTGATTTTAGAAGTCCTAAACAAACTAAAGAGTTTTTACAATCTCTAAGATTAATATCTAGGTATTTAGATATTAGTGATGCTGATATGGAAAAGGGTCATTTACGATGTGATGCTAATATATCTTTAAGGCCCAAAGGTGATAATAAATATTATTCTAAAACTGAAATTAAAAACTTAAATTCTTTTAAAGCTGTAGAAAAAGCTTTAGAGTTTGAAGTTAAAAGACAAAAAAAGTTATGGGATGATAATAATGCTCCTAAGATTACTACTACTAGAGGATGGGACGAGAAAAAAAAGAAAACTATTATGCATCGTAGTAAAGAAGGTTCAGCTGATTATCGTTATTTTCCTGAACCAGATATACCACCAATTATGTTAACAGATAAGTTGATTAAGTTTATAGAGTCTTCTATGCCAGAACTTCCTGCAGATAAAAAAGATAGATTTGTAAAAGAATATTCCCTAGATATTAAAGAAGCTGCATTGTTAATAAATTATAAGGAATGGTCAGACTATTATGAAGATGTAATGTCTGAATTAAGGGCATGGTTATTTAAATCTGGAGACATTAAAAAGAGTAATGCTGAGAAATTGTGGCAAGAAAATAAGAAAGTATTATCTAAGTTAAGTTTTAATTGGTTAATTTCTGAATTATTTGGGTTATTAAATAATACTTTTATTTTCAAAGATTTAAAAATAAATCCTGAGAACATGGCTGAATTAATATATTTGATATATACAAAAAAGGTTTCTTCTTCTGCTGGTCAAACGATATTAAAAGAAATGTTTATTAAAGGTAGTGATCCTTCTTATATTGCTGAAGAAAAAGATTTATTACAAATAGAAGATGAGAGTTTATCAGAAGATTTAGTAGAAAAAGTTTTAAGGAATAATAAAAAACAAGTTGAAGAATATAAATCAGGTAAAGATAGTTTGCTTAAGTTTTTTATAGGCCAAGTAATGAAAGAAAGCAAAGGAAAGGCTAATCCTAATATAATTGAAGACATTTTATTAAATAAATTAAAATAGTTATTTTATAAAATTAGTTATTAATTTAACAGTTTGAGGAAAACTTTTATTCCAATCTATTTTAATACCTTGCTTTTCCATTCTTCTAAACCAAGTTTTCTGCCTTTTAGCATAGTTTCTTGTATTCTTTTTTATTAATTCAATAGCTTCTAGTAAGTCTATTTTTTTATTTAAATACATTATTATTTCTTTATATCCAATGCCAGACAATGAAGGATAATTGTTATCTTTATATTTTTTATTTATTTTTTTAACTTCTCTTAATAATCCTATTTTCATCATTTGGTTAACTCTTTTATTTATTTTTTTATATAATATTTCTCTAGGCATATCTAATCCTAAAACTAAATATTCATATGGGCATTCAGTTGTTTTTTGTTCTTTAATTAAACTATTATTAAAACTTAAAGAATATTCTAATGCTCTTATAACTTTTCTTTTATTTTTAGTATCTATTTTTTTAAAAGAATGTTTATCAACTTCTTTTAATTTTTCTGTTAATTCTTTTAAGCTTTTTTTATTTAATTCTTTTTTTAATTGTGAATTAGCTTTAGGTATTTGATAATTTTGTAAAATAGAGGAGATATATAAACCTGTTCCTCCAGCTATAATCGGTAATTTCTTTTTTTTAAGTATTTTATTAATAGTTTGAAAACATTTTTTTTGCCAATCATAAAGTGTAAATTCTTCATTTGGTTCTGCTATGTCTAAAAGGTGATGTTTAATACCTCTTTGTTCTTTTTTTGTAATTTTATTACTTCCTATATTTAATTTCTTATATATCTGTCTTGAGTCTGATGAAATTATTTCGCCATTAAATTTTTTAGCTATTTGTACAGCTAAATCTGATTTACCAGTAGCAGTAGAGCCTAATACTACTATTATTTTATTATTTTGTTTTATCATATTAATATTGCTTTAATGCCCCAATTTTTAGATTCTATTACTTTTATTTTATAGATTTTTCCAATTCCTAAAGGTTTATTATTTATTAAATGAACAGAAATATAGTTTGCTAACTTACCTATATTATTATATTTATCTTTTTCTTTTTTTACTACATCTACTAAATATTCTAATTCTTTACCTATTAATGATTTATTAAATTGATATGAATTTTCTTTAATAATATTATTAATTTCATTCCACCTTTCTTTTTTTATCTCCTTTGGTATATCATCTTTATATAATCTACTGGCTGTAGTACCTTTTCTTTCAGAATATTGAGAAGTAAAAGATAGATTGAATTTTAAATCATTTACTAATTTTTTGGTATCTTCAAATTCTTTTTTTGTTTCCTTAGAAAAACCTACTATAATATCAGTTGAAATAGCTATATTAGGAATTTCTTTTCTTATTTTTTTTATTAATTTTTTATAATCTTTAATACTATAATGTCTGTTCATTCTTTTTAACATACTTTCTGACCCTGATTGTACTGGAAGATGAAGATATTTATTAATATGTTTTCCTTGTTTCATTATCTTGATTAAATCATCAGATAAATCATATGGATGGCTAGTCATGAATTTTAACCACCAGTTATTATTATTTAAGTTATCTATCTTTTTTAGTAGTTCAGGAAATTTAATTTCATTATCCTTGTCTAATCCATAGCTATTTACATTTTGTCCTAGTAATATTATTTCTTTGTAATCTTTATTTAATAATTCCTTTATTTCTTTAATAATATCTTTAGACTGTCTAGATGTTTCCTTTCCTCTTGTATGTGGTACAACACAATATGTACAGAACTTGTTACATCCAGTCATTATTGGTACAAATGCTCTGTATTTAGATTCATATTCTGGTTTAATATTAAAAAAAGTTGGGAAAGATAGACTTTCTTTAGGATGTAAAGATTTTAAATCATTAGCTAGATTATCTAAGTTTTTAATATCAATAAATAAATCAAATTGATGTTCTAGCTTTTTTTTATCTTCTGGTAATACACATCCAGAAAGTATGGTTATTAATGGTTTTTTTTCTTTTATAATTTGCCAGTTTTTTGATTTTCCTATTACTCTATCAACAGCGCTTTGTTTAACTGAGCATGCTATAACTATTATTAAATCTGCATCTTTTTCATTTTTTGTTTTAGTATACCCTATTTTTTTTAATACAGTATTTAATCTTTCTGAATCAGAATAATTCATTTGACAACCAAATACTAATGGAAAATATTTCTTTTTTTTCTTATCTATTTTCATGTAGCAGTATTGTAGCTAAATAATTTAAAAAAAGCAACACAAAAAGCCTGTATTGTACAGGCTTTAAGTTTTTATTCTAATGTTCCTTGTCTTCTTAAACTTGGTTGATGTGGTGGAGGAGTGGGATCTATTGGTTCTAATGTTCCTTGTCTTCTTAAACTTGGTTGTGGTTTGGGTGTAATCCTTATCTTAGCTGCTCTTATTTCATTTGTTAATGTAGATTTTCCGTTTAATCTTATTTCCATTTTTTCTAATTCTTTGATGTTTTTCCAAGGAATTTTTCTAATATTTTCTTTTATTAATATTTCCTGGCTTTTTATGAGTGATTGTATTCTTTCTTTATATTCTGGAGAATACTTAAGATTTTCTAATGTTTTGATTCTAGAGATAGATCCATACTTTTCAAATGTGCTTAACCATTTTTCTTTTCTTTCTTTAGACATTGCATTAAAGTTTGCTCCTATATTTTCTAAATGTGTTTTTTTAATTTCAACGATTCTATTTTTTATAATAGTCGGCATTTCTTCAGAATCTTCTAAACGATTCATTAATTCAAGTTTTCTAACATCTTTTAATTTAATATTATCAATATATTTATTTATTTTTATTTTTTCTTCGTCATTAATATTATCTAGTTTACTTTTTAATTTTTCTTCAGCCCTTATTCTTGCTTCCTTGACTTCAATAGTTGCTTCTATTGGTAATATTTCTTCTATTTCTTCTAAAGTAGCTATATTACGTAATTGTTTAAAATTACTTCCGGTATTATTTTGTTCAATAGCTGTTTCTAATCTTTCTTTTACACTTTCTTTGTTAGCTTCATACCATTTATTTGTAGAATCTTTACGTATTCTTTCTATCCATTCTTTCTTAGACACAGGAAGTTTATGTTCTATTGTTCTTAATATTTGTTGTTGTTTTAAATAGTCTCTATCAATATTGTTTAAAACATTTTTAAATTTTTCTTTATTCTCTTCTGGAATACTTTTAACTCTATCTGTTACATTTGCTATTCTTTTTTTATATTTTTCTAATGTTTCTTCTAAATATTGTTCATTCTTTAAGTTATCTTTTTTTTCAGCTATTTTTTTAGCTTCTAATAGTTTAGTATTAGCTATTTTTAATTCTTTTTCTGCTTTCTTTGCTTTGTTAAAAGTAAAGAACATATTTGTGTTTCTTTTGAAATTAGTCCACCAATATCCTTTATCACCAGGTAATTTAGTAGGTTCTTCTATGCTCAATGATTCAGCTGTTATATTATCAGCTTCAAATTCAGCAGACATTGATTGTAGTTCTAATGTATTTGTTTGAGCATTAGCTTGTTTTATAGCTATATTAAATGTTAATAATGCTATAAAAAAAAGTAATAATAGTTTTTTCATATATTTTTTTAATTATTATTATGACAAGCATATAGTATGACGGATATTATACTATATTATTACACGTATTTTTAGCTAATATTAGCTAAAGTAACTTATGTACTTTTATATTACTTAGATTATATCACTTTTTAAGTATTAAAGCACATCATTATCATGAGAATTAGACTCTTTTATACCTCCTGATGTTATTCTTATGAACTCAGCACTTTCATTTAGTTCTTTAATATTTTTAGCATTACCATAGCTCATACCAGATCTTAGGCCACCCACATATTGAGTGATTATATTTTTAACTGGACCAATATATGGCACTCTAGCTTCTATACCCTCTGGTGTAATTTGATTAATTTTTTCTTTAGCATCAGGTCTAGACAGAGCAGCACTTAAAGAAGCCATACCTCTAGATATTTTATATTGTCTTCCCTTATAGTTTATCGTTGGTCCTGGACTTTCTTTAGTTCCTGCAAATTGTCCTCCTATCATAATTGTATTAGCTCCTGCTGCTAAAGCTTTAACTATATCAGATGGATTTCTGATTCCTCCATCAGCTATTAATGGTATATTGTATTTTTTACAAGTAGGGGAGATGTTTATTATTGCAGAGAGTTGGGGTACACCAAATCCTGTAGTTATTCTTGTTGTACAGATAGATCCAGGTCCTATACCCACTTTAACAGCATTAGCACCAGCTTCAATCAAATCTTTAGCTCCTTGAGCTGTGGCAATATTACCAGCTATTAATTCTGTATTAGGAAATTCTTCTTTTATTTGTTTTATAGCGTTAAGAGCGTTTAAGGAGTGTCCATGAGCTATATCTATAACTAGAACATCAACTTCAGCACTTATTAATGCTTGAGCTCTTTCTAGAAAATCTTGTCTTACTCCTATAGCTGCACCTACTAACAATCTTCCCTTTTTATCTTTACTAGCATTTACATTATTATAGTTTGTAATTATATCAGCAGATGTTATTAATCCTTTAATATTAAAATCATTATCAACCAAAGGAAGTTTTTCTATCTTATTATTTTTTAATATTTCTTTAGCTTGTTCTGTATTAATATCATAGGGTGCGGTAATTAGTTTACCCTTGGGTGTCATTAAATCTTTAACCAATTTTTCATCATCTTTGATAAAAGTAATATCTCTGTTTGTTATAATACCTAAAAGTTTATTATTATCTTTAGTAACTAAAAAACTAGTACAATTATGTTCTTTAATTTTTTCTCTTACTTCCCTTAACGTATTATCTGGAGAAACAGTAAATGGTTTGTATATTATAATATTCTGTTTTCTTTTTACTTTACTTACCTCCTTAACTTGTGTTTCTATATCGCAGAAACGATGTATTATCCCTATACCACCAGCTAATGACATTGCTATAGCCATACTACTTTCAGTAACAGTATCCATATTAGCACTTACTAGAGGTATTTTAAGATCAATATTAGATGTTAGCTTAGTTGATGTATTAACATCTTGCCTAGATGTGATACTAGATTTTTTGGGCACTAATAATACATCATCATAGGTTAATGCTGTTTTTATAATCATTTAATTAAATTTAATTTTCTTTTTTTAACCCCTTCTTTAACTTGAGTGATAAATTTATCTTTTTTAATACTTAGAATATCCTTTTTTCCTCTTACACGAATAGATAAATCATTAGAATTCATTTCTTTGTCACCAATTACTAAAGTATATGGAATTCTTTCTTTAACTCCCTTCCTTATCTTATTACCTAAAGTTTCTGAAGAATCATCTAATTCTACTCTTAGATTATATTCTTCAAATTCTTCTTTTAATTTATTACTAAACTCAATATGTTTTTCTCCTACAGTTAATATCTTAATTTGAACAGGGGACAGCCATGTAGGGAAATTACCACCTAAATGTTCTATTAATATAGCTATGAATCTTTCTAATGCACCGGCTATAGCTGCATGTATCATAACTACTTGTTCGTCTTCTCCTTTTTCATTAGTACAAGTAAGTTTAAATCTTTCTGGCATTTGTCTATCTAATTGTATTGTAGCTACTTGCCATTTACGATTTAGAGAATCTTTAGCCATAAAGTCTATCTTAGGTCCGTACATAGCTGCTTCACCAATAGCTTCTGTGAATTTAATTTTCCTTTCTTTTAATAGATCTTTTAAATCTTGTTCTGTTTTTTTCCATACTTTTTCTTCTCCTAAGTATTTATCCATATTATCCTTGTCATGAAGTGAGAGGAATATTTCTAAGTCAAAGTTAAATGGTTTGTAAAAGTTTTGTACAATATCTACTATTTTTAGAACTTCTTCTTTCATTTGTTTTTCTCTACAAAATACATGAGCATCATCTTGAGTAATACTTAATACTCTTGATAGTCCTATTAATTCACCGCTTTGTTCGTCTCTATATACCATTGAAGTTTCTGCATATCTTTGAGGTAAATCTCTATAGCTTCTAGGTAAATGATCATATATTTGTGTATGATGAGGACAATTCATTGGTTTAAGAGCATATTCAGTACCTTCTCTTGTTTTTATTCTAAATAGTTCTTCAGAGAATTTTTCCCAATGCCCACTTTTTTCATACAAAGCTTTTTTAGTAATATGTGGTATTGTTACTTTTTTGTAGTCATATTCTTTTCTTAATTCCCAAACAAAGTTATCTATTTCATCACGAAGTATAGTTCCTTTAGGTGACCACATTGGTAAACCAGATCCTACTAGTTCTGAAAAAGTAAATAGGTCTAGTTCTTTTCCTAGTTTACGATGATCTCTTTTTTTAGCTTCTTCTAGCATTTCTAAGTATTGATCTAATTCTTCTTTAGTTTCAAATGCTACACCATATATTCTAGTTAGCATTTTATTTTCTTGATTACCTTTCCAGTATGCTCCTGCTATAGTAGTTAATTTAAAAGCATTAATATTTATTTCTTTGGTATTTTTAACATGGGGTCCTGCACATAGGTCTGTAAACTTACTTGAATTGTAGAAAGAAATATCTTCATCCTCTGGTAATTCATTAATTAATTCTATTTTAAATTTGTTATCTTTAAATTTATCTAAAGCTTTTTCTTTATCTACAACTTCTTTTTTAAAATCTATACTTTGTTGTATGATTTTTTTCATTTGTTTTTCTAATTTAGGTAAATCAGAATCTGTAATTTTATCTGGTAAAAGAAAGTCATAGTAGAATCCATTCTCTACTACAGGACCAATACCTAATTTAGTATCAGGGTACTTTTTTATGACAGCTATAGCTAAAATATGTGCTAAGGAATGTCTAGAAATGTTAATTTTTTCTTTTTTCATATATTTTTAATTAAAATAGCCCAAGACAGCTTAGTCCTGGGACCCTTGAAGGGCGGTTCCACCCAAGTTATTATGAATATTCATAATCTCTTCTTTTATTGTTCTTAGTTTAGTTTCTAAAGAAATCTTTACAGAGAATAGTTGGTAGCTATTCCAATCACTAAAAACAATTTTATTATATATTTATCTTTTAAAAATGTCAAAGTTATTCTATGATAATATGGTCTTTTAAATCTGGTGCTTTATTAACCCATGCAGGGAAGAAAGATATTTCAAATTTTTCAATTTTTAATTCTTTTAAGTATTGTTCTATATCATGTTTAGTTAAACCTATAATCTTATTTTTATCTATATCCCATGTTCCTTCCTTAGAATTAATATCAGCCTGTAATGATACACTTAGTACAGAAGTTTCTTTTTCTGGATTAATATCTATAATTTCATAGCTAAATTTATTATCAAAGAATTTAATTAAAGATTGATTATCTGGTAGTTCTTTAGTAAATTTTTCTTTAGCCATCTTTTCTAAGCTTTCTTGAGAAAAAACTACACCATATGCAGTTACATGTTGTTTTAGTATTGTTGTTTCACTTTCTTCATTGAGATTACTTGATTCTAATGTTTCAAATTTTAAAAATAGTTTTTTAGTATTTATTTTTAAATTTTTAGAAAGTTTTTCATTAATAGTTTCTAATGCTTTTTCTTCTGCTTCTTGTTTAATATTTTTTTGAGCTTGATTAATACTTTCTTGAGTTACTAAATATTTAGGTGTTCCTTGCATATTCATACCATCTTTACTTTCTGCATATATTTTATCTTGTAATCCTTTCCATAGTCCTGGGATTATGAAAGAGGTAGCTGGTATATTATATTCTTTACCATTTTGATCTGCTTCTGCCCATATTTCTACTTGTCCACCAGATGGTATATTAACTCTTTCGGTTATTCTGTATAGTTTATTATCCGGTGTTAATAATCTAGTAGTAGCTACTAATATTTGATTTTGAGAATATTTATTGTATATAGTTACGTAGCCACCAGCTTTTTCACCCATTACTGTTTCTTTATTACTAGTAACATGGGTTTCTAAATCAAATTCTGTTTTTATTATTTTACCAAGAATACCATCTTCTTTCTTGTCTAAAGTATTTTCTGATTCCATTTCCACTAGTATATCTTTTGTTTTAGTATCTACTTTTCCGTATATTTTTATAGTTACCTTTGCTAAAGCAAAGTGCATAACAGTAAAAATAGCTATGGTAGTTAAGAAAAGGAAGAATCCAACAATTTTAGTATAGGTAGTATTTTTTTTACTCTTTTTAGTCATATATTTATATTATTTATCACTTTTTATTATATCAAAAGTACATATTAAAGTCTATTTTTCTATTTTCCAGAGTTTTTCTCCTAAAAATTTACTTATTTTTTTTAATAATTTTGAATTAGGTAATACTTTTAAATTTGTTTTTATCTTTTTTCCTTTACTTGTTTTTATATACACAGGTGTTAATCCTTTACTTCTTGTTAATAATTCTTTTAATTTATCTACTTTATCTTTAGAAAATTCATGTGGTATGTTTAACCATAATTTATGATTTGATAATCTTTTTGTGTCTAATTCATCTATTAGTTTTTGATCTATTTTTTTTACTTTTTCTGTTAATATTTTAGGATTTCCATCTTTTTCTGATACTTCTCCTTCTGCTATTATCATATTTTCATCTTCCCATATACTATGCGTTGTTTCTAATAGTTTGGGGAATATCAGTAATTCTACGCTACCTGTTGAATCTTCTATTGTGATAAACATCATAGGTTTACCTTTATTAGTCACAATTTTATGTATATTTGTTACAATTCCAGCTAGGGTAACATTTTGTCCTTCTTTAGTTTTTAAATTATTAATAGTTGTAATACTTTTCTTAAAAAGAGGTAAATATTCTTTAAATGGATGATCACTTAAGTAAAGTCCTAATAATTCTTTTTCCCAAGAAAGTTTTTGTTTAGAAGAAATATCTTCAAACTCATCTAGCTTTAAAGAAAAGCTAAGATTATCTAATGGTAGGCCAGTAAAAAGATTACTTTGACCAGTTTTATGTTCATTTTGTATTTTCTTGTTAAAGTCTAATAATGTAGTTAAATTACCTAAAGCCTTTCCTCTTGTTATTAGTGAATCTAAAGCGCCACCTTTTATTAAACTTTCTAAACTTTTTTTATTTAAATCTTTATCTTTAATTCTGTTTAAAAAATCTTCTAGTGAATTATATGCTCCATTTTCTTTTCTTTCTTTTACTATTACATCTACAATATTATATCCTACATTTTTTATTGCATTAAGACCAAACCTTATTCTTGTTTTTTCTCCCTTTTTTTCTACTACTGAAAAATTAGCAAAACTCTCATTAATATCTGGTGGTAATACCTTAATACCCACATTATGGCATTCATTTATTTCTATAGTTACTCTATCTATATTATTCTGGCTAGAAGTTAAAAGAGCAGCCATAAATGCAGCTGGGTAATTACTTTTTAAATATGCTGTTTGATAGGCTATCATTGCATAGGAAGCAGCGTGAGAACGATTAAAACCATAACTTGCAAAAGGTACTATGAATTCCCAGATCTTAGTAGCTATTTTTCTTTCTATTCCATTGTCTATCATTCCTTGAATTATTTTTTCTTCTTGCTCATCAAGTAATTTTTTTATCTTCTTTCCTACAGCCTTACGTAAAATATCAGCTTGTCCATAGCTAAAACCAGCCAATTCTCTAGCTATTCTCATTATTTGTTCTTGATATATAGCTATACCGTATGTATTCTTTAGTATTGGTTCTAGTTTAGGATGTATATATTCTATTTTCTTTTTTCCAAACTTTCTTTTTACAAAATCTGGTATGAATTCTATTGGTCCTGGACGATACAATGCTACCATAGCTATTATATCTTCAATTTCAGAAGGTTTTAATTGTTTTAAATATCTTTTCATACCCCCTGATTCTAATTGAAATACTCCTGTTGTTTGTCCTTTTGCTAATAGTTTGAATGTTTTTTTATCGTCTACAGGTATTTTGTCTATATCTACATCTACACCTTTAGTTGCTTTTATAATTTTAATTGATTGTTCTAGTATAGTTAAGTTTTTTAAACCTAAGAAATCCATTTTTAATAGTCCTAGATCTTCTACGGGATTCATTGAGTATTGAGATATAATTGTTTTATCATCAGAACTAGCATATTGTAGGGGAGTATTATCACTTAAAGGACTTTTTGTAATTAAAACAGCACAAGCATGAGTAGAACTATGCCTTATTAATCCTTCTAGTTTTCTAGCCATATCTATTAGTCTTTGAGCTTCTCCATCTTCTTCGTATATTTTTTTTAATTCTTCTACTGTTTCTAATGCTTTGTCTAGAGTAGTAAACATTGGTATTAGTTTAGCTACTTGGTCACAGAAAGAATAGCTATATCCTAAAACTCTGCCAACATCTCTTAGGGCAGCTCTAGCGGCCATTGTACCGAATGTTATAATCTGTGAGACATGATCCTTACCATATTTTTCTTCTACATATTTCAGTACTTCATCTCTTCTTATATCTGCAAAGTCTAAATCAATATCAGGCATTGATATTCTTTCTGGGTTTAAGAATCTTTCAAAGATTAACCCATATTTTAATGGATCTATATTAGTTACTCCTATAGCATATGATACTAAACTTCCTGCTGCTGATCCTCTACCAGGTCCAACAACTATATTTTGTTCTTTAGCCCATTGAACAAAGTCCTGAACAATTAAAAAGTAAGTAGCATAACCAGTTTCTTTAATTACACTTAATTCATAGTCTAGTCTTTCTTTCATTTCTTGTGGAATACTATCTTCATCATGGTTATATCTTTTTTTTATACCAATTAGACTCAACCTTCTTAATTCTTCATCTGCTGTTCCTTCTTCTAATTTATATTCTGGTAATTGTATATTTCCTAATTCTATTTCTACATTACACCGATCTGCTAACTTCTGAGTGTTGGTTATAGCTTCAGGTGTATCTTTAAATAGTTCTTCCATCTTTTCTGGACTGTAGAAAGAATAGTCTTCCCCTAAATAGCTCATTCTATCTGTATCTGCTTTTTTTTGTTTTGTTTGAATACAAATTAAAATATCATGAGCTTCATCATCTTCACTATTTGTGTAATGAACATCATTAGTAGCTATTAATGGTAAGTCAAACTTTTTTGCTAGAGCAATCATTTTTTTATTAACAGGTTCTTGCTCTGGCATATTCCTTGGCTGTAGTTCTAAATATATATTATCTTTAGTAAATGTATCTAAAAGTATGTTTAAGTTTTCTTCAACTTTTTTATCATTTCCTTCATTTAAATGTCTAGATATTGGACCATTAAGGCAAGCTGTAGTTACTATTATTCCTTTACTGTATTTTTTTAAAGTTTCCCAGTCTATTCTAGGTTTATAGTAGTATCCTTCTAGATGAGCTATACTAGTTAGTTTCAATAGATTTCTATATCCTTCATTATTTTTAGCTAAAAGTATTAAATGATATGGTTTAATTCTATTTTTTTTATCATGTAAAGACCCTGGAGTGATATATGCCTCTAAACCTATAATTGGGTTTATGTTTTCTTTTTTACATTTTTTGTAGAATTCAATAGCTCCATACATAACACCATGATCAGTTAAAGCTACGGCATTAGCTCCATGCTCTTTAGCTTTATTCACTAATTGATCAACAGTACTTAAACCGTCTAGAAGACTATAGTGAGAGTGATTATGTAGGTGTATATGCATAGTTTTTGAATAATAAAACCCGATAACATATTTAACTTGTTTTTAAGTATCGGGATATAGTCTAGTAACTAGACTTTTTTATTTTTGTTTTTTTGTTTTTTTTCTAGGAGTTTTCTTTTTTTGAATCAACTTTAGAAATTGTTGGCTACTTTTTAATAATACAGTGAAGTAAGCTGCAGCAGAATTAGTTTTCTTTCTCATTGTATTAATACCTTCTTGTACTGAGTCTACTATTTTTTGTACTCCTGATATTGTTTGATTAACACCTTTTAATGTTTTTCCAACATGGTAAAGTATCCAAGAAAGCCATAGAGCTATCCAAAGTATTGAAAAACCGATTAGTAAGTTTAAAACATCCTTTGAAGTTTCTAACATTTTATTTTTATTTTACTTTTTAATTCTTGTTAATTATATCATAATTAAGTTAATTATGCCAAATAGTAGATTTATTATCATAATTATTGTATAATAGTAATATGAATGATTATACACCATTAACACAAAAACAATTAGAAAGAGGTTATTTCTTTTTAACTCACAAGGCTTTTTATAGGAAGGTGGCGTTGATTGTTTCTATACTTTCTTTAGTTATTTTTTATTCAACCATAGTTTGGGGTGTTGTTGGTATTGTTAAAAGTTCTGATTATCAAGCTTTAGCTTTAAGTTTGAGTAATAAAGAGGATTGGAATACTTATCATAATCAAAGACAGCCAATACTTTTAGAAGCATCTAATACTTCTGTTTTACCTCTTGGTAATAAAAAGTATAATTTAATTGCTTTTATAGAAAATCAAAACAATGATTGGTCAATCACAGAGTTCGATTATACTTTTATAATAAACGGACAAGCCATAGAATCTGAAAAAGGTTTTTTAAATCCTGGAGAAAAAAGAATGCTTCTTAAGTTGGGTTATAAATCAAAAGAAGCAATTAAAGATTTAGAAGTGCAGTTAGATAATATTAAGTGGAGAAGATTTGATAATAATGTGCCTGTAATAAACTGGGGTATTAGTAATCTCAAATTTTATCCTGTTACTCGTAAAACAGTAGATAAAAAAACAGAAGAAATACCAGCTCATGTTAATTGGGCTGCAGAAAATTTATCATTACATCATTTTTGGGATGTTGGGTTTCAAGTTGTTTTATTTAGTGGTGGTAAAGTAGTAGGTGTTCAGGAAATAAATGCTAGTAATTTTATTTCTTTAGAGCAAAGAGATTTTAAAATTCCTTGGCTTGAAGATTTACCAAGAATATCTAAAACAGAAGTTTTTCCTATATTAAACTGGTTAGATTATGATAATTACAAAGATTTAGAAATTAAACCTGGTAGTGGTAGTAGAGTTATATTATGATAGATTATTTAGCTAAATGGCGTAAGATTGATTGGCTATTACTATTTGCAGTATTGCTTATTGTATCTTTTTCTTTATCAATTTTATATAGTTTAAACTTAAATATACAGAATGGTGATTTCCTTGTTTCTAATAAGCAAGTAATTTTTGTTTTTTCTGGGTTAATTCTATTTTTTCTTTTCTCTAGTATTAATTATTCTCTTTGGTCAACTTACGCTAAAATAATTTATATTTTTTCTTTTCTAATTCTTTTAATTGTACTATTATTTGGTACTGAAATTAAAGGTACTACAGGTTGGTTAAGTTTTGGTTTTTTTAGTATTCAACCAGTAGAGTTTATTAAAATAGGTTTAATTATATTTTTAGCTAGGTATTTTTCTAAAAATGCTTCTGAGTTTTTTCTATTTAAACATATTCTTATTTCAGGATTTTTTACTGCTATTTTTGTTGTTTTGGTTATTTTACAATCTGACTTAGGATCTGCTTTAGTTCTTCTTGGTATTTGGGCTATCATTTTACTATTTACTGGTATTCAAAAAAAACATTTACTAATACTATTGTCTACCTTTGTCTTCCTTTCTTTTATACTCTGGTCTTTTGTTTTGTCTGATTATCAAAAAGCTAGGATTACAACATTTATTAATCCTGGTTTAGATCCTACGTTTAGAGGGTATAATGTAATACAATCTACCACTGCTGTAGGTTCTGGTCAGTTCCTTGGTAGAGGATTATCATTAGGTTCTCAAAGTAGTTTAAGGTTTTTACCAGAACCAGGTACTGACTTTATTTTTGCTGTTATAGCGGAAGAGCTTGGATTTATCGGAGTTATTCTTTTACTTTTATTATTTTTATTCGTATTCTATCGTATGTTTTTAACTATGAACAAGAGTAAAGATGATTTTGCTTCTTACATTATACTAGGAACAATAGCTATGTTTTTAGTACAACTATATGTAAATATAGGTATGAATATGGGTATATCACCAATTACAGGTATTCCATTGCCATTAGTTTCTGCGGGTGGTAGTTCATTATGGTCTGTTATGATAGTGTTAGGTATAGTTCAAAGTATTCATATTAGGAATACTTAGAGTATTCTCTTGACTTTAGCTTGTATTTGTGATTAAATAAAGCAGTTATTTAAGTAATATTTTATGAAATTTACACTAAAAGTAGAAAAACGAGAAATTGGTAAACATAGTATGTTAACTAAAGCTAGGATAGAAGATAGGGTTCCTGGTATTATCTATGGTTACAAAAAAGAAGGTCAAGCTATTGATATAGATTACAATGCTTTGCTTAATGTGTTAAAACAAGCAGGTAAAAGTAATATTATATCTTTAGATTTAGATGGGAAAGAAGTAAAAGCTATAGTTAGAGATTATCAACAACATCCTGTTACTGATAAATTAATTCATATTGATTTTTTGGCTATAACAGAAGATAGAGAAATAACAACTGTTGTTCCTTTAGAGTTTGTGGGTGCCTCTAAAGCTATTAAAGAGTTAGGTGCTAAGTTGGATATTAAAAATAATGAAGTTAATATTAAATGTTTGCCTGGTAATTTACCTTCTCAAATTAATGTTGATATATCTAAATTAGAAGATATAGGTCAAATGATTTTAATTAGTCAATTAGATGTTTATGAAAATGTTAAAGTGTTAAATAATCCTAATGATCCTGTAGCTGGTGTTGTTATACCTAGAAAATTAGAAATTATTGAAGAAGAACCAGAAGAAGAAGTTGTTGAGGGTGAAGAAGGTGAAGAAAAGAAAGAAGGAGAAGAAGTAAAAGAAGGTGAAGAAAAGAAAGAAGGAGAAGAAGTAAAAGAGGGTGAAGAAAATAAAGAAGACAAGTAATGTTCTTATCTAGAATGAAAATATATGTAATTATAGCTGCTATTTGTATAGCAGTTATTTTACTTTCTATATATTCTACTTCTAAAGATAATAGTGAAAATAATGAAATAATTAAAGAAGAGATAAAACATGAAGATGTTTTAAGACATCCATTAAATGGCAGTATAGTAGAGAGTATAGATTTTTTCCCTGTTGTTGTAGCAATAGATAATAGTTATGATATTTGGCCTCAAGTTGGGTTAAATAAAGCAGATATTATCTATGAAGCTTTGGTGGAAGCTAATATAACTAGACTATTAGCTGTATTCAATAGTAATACTGAAGTTAGTAAAATAGGTCCCGTAAGGTCTGCTCGTGGATATTTTATGGATTGGGCAGAAGAATATAATGGGTTGTATATGCATGTAGGTGGTAGTCCTCAAGCTTTGTGTGATATACATACTTATAATTTTAAAGATGTTAATCAAATAGGTGCTGGAGAAATATATTTTTGGAGAGATAATAAATTGTATCCACCTCATAATGTATTTACATCTTCAGCTAATTATTTAAGAGCAGGTGAGTTAAAAGAGGTGGGGAATATTACGACTAGTACTTTAAACTTTGTTGAAAAAGAAGTAAAAGAAGATATTGTTGAAAATATTAAAATTAACTTTTCTAATAAATATTACTTAGTTGAGTGGAAGTATAATAATACATTAGATGTATATCAAAGATATCAAGGGGGAGATAAGTTTATCTACAATACAGGTGATCAAACCGTAGCTGATAATATAATAGTACAGATAGTTGATTCTTACTATATCGATGAAGAAAGAAGGGGAATGAAAACTAAACAAGGTGGTGAAGTGTATGTATTTAATTCTTTAGGAAAACAAGAAGGTGAATGGAAGGTAGTAGATAATATTACAAGATATTATACTAAACAAGGTGAGGAAATTAATTTAATTCCTGGTAAAACTTGGATTGAGATTATAGACAGCTCTGAAAAATTAATAATTGAATAACTTAAAAAAGAATCATTACTGACTCTTTTTTATTTTATCTCTACTACTCGTGTATTGCCTTGTAGGTCTTTATGAAATTGTATTTTACCTTTAGGTAAGTATTTTTGTATAATTTCTTTTATTTTATCTTTTTGTTGAGGGTCTATTTCTAAAAGTATTAAGTGTTTTTCTTTTGTGTAGTTATTTATTTGTTTAAGTAGTTTAGTATAGTATTCTAATCCATCTTTATTTCCTAAAAGTGCTGTTTTAGGTTCTTTTTGAATACTATATTCTTTCATTTGTCCCTTGGTCAGATAGGGGAGATTAGAGACTATAATATCAAATGTAGTGTTTTTAATATTATTTAATAGATTAGATTGTTTAAAAGTAATAGTATCTTTAAGTTTTAGTTTTCTAGCATTTGTCTTAGCTACTTTTAATGCTTTGTTTGATATATCTGTCGCATAGTAATTAGCTTTAGGGTGGTTATTGGCTATGGATAGTATTAAACAACCTGTACCTGTACCTATGTCTATTATATTAGGATTTTTAAGATTATTTTCTTTAAGGTAATTTAAGGTAATATCAACTAGTAATTCACTATCTGCTCTAGGTATTAATGTATTTGAATTAACTAAAAACTTTAAATTGTAGAATTCTTTTTCTTTAGCAATATGTGCAAAAGAGTAATTTTCTAATCTTTTCCTTATATATTTATTAAATGTTTGAATACTAGATCTATTTATTTCTTTTTCTGGATTTTTATATATATATTCTATTTTCTTATGTAATGCTAAAGCAAGTAGCTTATCTACTTCCGTATTATCTATGTTAAGTTTTTTAGAATATGTTTTAGTTAAAATTTCTTGTATAGTCATTACTCTTTACTTTGTTTTTTTAATTCTTTTTCTAATTCTGTAATTAATGGCAATAATTCACCATCCATTATCTTGGGTAATCCATGTAAGCTTAATTTTATTCTATGATCAGTTATTCTGTCTTGAGGATAATTGTATGTTCTGATTTTTTCACTTCTATCTCCTGTACCTATTTGTGTTTTTCTTTTTTCTGCTAATTCTTTATGCTTTTCTTCTTCCATCTTAGCTAATACTCTAGATCTAAGTATTTGCATAGCTTTTAATTTATTCTGACCTTGTGATTTTTCATCTTGGCAAGAAACAACAGTATTAGTTGGTAAATGAGTTATTCTAACAGCAGAGTAAGTAGTATTAACTGATTGTCCTCCACAACCAGAAGAACAGAATGTATCTACCTTTAAATCATTATTATTTATTTCTAAATCTATTTCTTTTGCTTCAGGCATTACAGCTACACTAGCTGCTGAAGTGTGTACTCTTCCTGATTTTTCTGTTTCTGGCACTCTTTGTACTCTATGTACACCACTTTCAAACTTAAAATACTTATATACATTTTCTCCTGTTACTTCAGCAATTATTTCTTTAAATCCACCTATCTCTGTTTTATTACTAGATAATATATTTATTTTAAAGTTCATTTCTTCAGAAAATCTTGAATACATTCTAAATAGGTTAGATGCAAATAATGCAGACTCTTCTCCACCTGTACCAGCTCGTATTTCTAGGATTATATTTTTACTATCATTAGGGTCTTGAGGATGAAGTATTTCTTCTAACTTTTCCTTATCTTCTTCTATCCTATCTTCTAGTACTTGTATTTCTTCATTAGTTAAGATAATCATCTCTTGATCTTGTTCTTGTTGTAGTGAAGCTTTTAATTTATCTGCTTCTTCTGTATTTTTTAGTATATTATCTACTAATTTTAAGGTATCTTTAGCAATATTGTATTCCTTACTAATTTTACCCATTTTTTTACTATTAGAAACAACATCTGGTTTTTGCATTTCTTTTTCCAGATTTTGTATTTTTTCTTTTAATTTTTCTTTTTCTTTTATCATATATTTGTGTATAAAAAAACTCTTTGTATTAAAAAGAGTTTTTAAGTTAGCTTAGTTATTTTTTAGTGTTTGCTTTTGCATCAGCTTCTTTGATTTCTTTCTTTATTTTCTCTTTTTCTTTATCTATCTTTCTTTGAGCTGCTTTCTTTTTCTTAACTGCTTTACCCTTCCTAGTTTTGCTAGTTTTTTCTTTTAATTCTTTAATCTTTTTAAACCTATCTACACGACCTGCTGTATCAATTAGCTTCTCTTTTCCAGTATAAAAAGGATGACAAGCTGAACATATTTCAGTGTCTATTTTCTCAACAGTAGATCCTACTGTAAATGTATTACCACAAGCACATTTTACTGTAGCTTCTGGATGATAGTTTGGATGTATTTTTTTCTTCATAATTATTTTTTTACTCTGAAACAATAGCAAAAAAAGTATAATTAGTCAATAGTAATATATACTACTTGATTAAAATTAAATATTATGTTAGAGTATTCTTGTTTTTAATTAAGTAAGAAATCAAGTATTTTACTAATCATATGTCTTTTCCTGGCTATATATAGCTTTAAGACAATATGTAAAATACGGGTTAGAAAGGAAAAAGAGTTATGAATATTCCAAGTTTAGAGGAATTATTAAAAAATGGGGTACATTTTGGTCATAAAACATCAAAGAGATATCCTAAAGCAGAGAAATATATACATTCACAAAGAAGTGGTGTACATATAATTGACTTACAAAAAACAGTTCAAGGTTTAGAAAAGACTTTGCCTTTTGTAGAGAAAATTGCCAAATCAGGTGGCAATATTTTGTTTATAGGTTCTAAAAAACAAGCTAAATCAATAGTTAAAGATGCTGCAGATGAATGTGGCATGCCATATATTATTGGTCGTTGGTTAGGTGGAACTTTTACTAATTTTAATAATATTGTTAAATTAACTAAGAAATTAGAAAAGTTAGATAAAGAAGAGCAAGAAGGTGGTTGGGAGTTATATACTAAAAAAGAACAAGTTACCTTTAGAAAAGAACTTAATAAACTACAAGATACAGTAGGTGGTATTAGAAAGATGAAGAAATTACCCCAAGCAGTATTTGTAGTAGATATTAAAAAAGAAAGTACAGCCGTTAGTGAAGCTAAGAAAATGAAGATTCCTGTTGTAGCTATGACAGATACTAATGTTAATCCTGAGTTAGTAGATTATAGTATACCTGCTAATGATGATGCTATTAAGTCTATTAAAATAATTACAGGTTTAATTTCTAAAACTATTTCTAAAGCTAAGTCTTCAGTTGTTAAAACTAATAATTAATTATATACAATTATGTCTTTTGAGATTATAAAAAAAGTGAGAAAGATCACTGGGGCTGGTATTAGTGATGTTAAAAAAGCATTAGACGAAGCTCAAGGTGATGAAGAAAAAGCTATTGAAATATTACGTAAAGCTGGAACTAAGATAGCTGCTAAAAAATCAGATAGAGATACTAGTGAAGGTTGTATAACTGTTCTAGAAGAGGGTGATAAAGTAGGTGTTGTAGCATTAAAATGTGAAACTGACTTTGTAGCTCGTAATGAAGATTACATTCAAGCTGTTGATGATTTAGGTAAAAAATTACTAGAAGTAGGAGAAGAAGAATTTAAACAATGGTCTGAGGATAAGATAAAGAATGATTTGATTGTTAAAATAGGTGAGAATTTACAATTAGGTGATTTTAATGTTATTGAAGGTGATATTATAGGTACATATCTTCATTCTAATAGAAAAGTAGCATCTGTTGTTGTTTTAGAAAAAGGCAGTGTAGAATTAGCTAAAGATATTGCTATGCATGTATCTGCTATGGCACCTAAGTATTTGAAACCAGAAGATGTTCCAGAAGAAGAGATAGCTAAAGAAAAAGAAATATATACAGAACAATTAAAGAAAGAAGATAAGCCTGATGAAGTTATTGAAAAGATACTAGAGGGTAAGATTAATAAATACTACACTGAGGTATGTTTATTAAAACAAGTATTTGTTAAAGATGACAAGAAGAATATTGAACAGTTATTGGAAAGTAATGGTGGGAGTATAAAAGAATTTAAATATTATTCACTTTAAAACAAAAAACAGCTATATGGTATAGCTGTTTTTTTATTTCTTGCTAATTTTATATTATTTTGGCATACTTATGTAGTAAATAAAATATATGAAAAATACAAAAAGAATATTATTAAAGTTATCAGGGCAGACTTTAGAGTCTGGTGATAATGAAGCTAATTTAGATTTTGCTAAGATTAAAAAATTAGCTGTTAATTTAAAAAAGATAAGTAAGGCTAAATATCAGCTAGGTATAGTTGTAGGCGCTGGTAATATATTTAGAGCTCGTATGGTTAAGGGTATGGAAATAGATAGAGTAGCAGCAGATCATATGGGTATGATGGCAACCATTATTAACGCATTAGCATTACGATCAGTTTTAGAAAAAGTAGGGCAAGAAGCTAGGGTGTTATCTTCTTTTTCTTTACCTGGTGTAACTGAAGATTATGGATATGAAAGAGCTATAAATCACTTAGAGAATAATAGAATAGTTATATTCGCAGGTGGTACTGGTAATCCATATTTTACTACTGATACTGCCGCTATATTAAGAGCTTTAGAGGTTGGTGCTTCTAGAGTATTGAAAGCTACTCAAGTTGATGGGGTATATAGTGCTGACCCTAGAAAAGATAAAAATGCTAAACTATATAAAACATTAAGTTATTATGAAGCTTTAGAAAAAGACTTGCAAATAATGGATTCTACTGCTTTTGCTTTAGCTCAAGATAATAATTTAAAATTATCTGTATTTAAATATAGCCCTGAAAATATAGTTAAAGCTGCTTTAAAGAATAATATTGGAACAAAAGTTAAATGAAGGTAGTTAAAGTACAATTCCATAAAGCAGATAAATCATATTTCTTTTTACCTGAATTTAAACAAAGTAGTGATGAAATTAAGGTGGGAGATATAGTTTTAGTTGAAACTATATTAGGTCAAGATTTGGGTAAGATTGTAGCATTATCTGATTTTCAAGAGGATAAAAAAGAAGAAAATAAAAGTGGCACTATTCCTCAAGCTAAGATTGGTGATATTAAACCACTATTAAGAAAGGCTAATGAAAAAGACTTGAAACAATTAGCAGAAATTACTGAAAGATATTCTGATTACTTAAAAGAATATAGAGAATTATGCAAGCAACATAGTTTAGATAATATGAAATTAATAGATGTTTCTGAATCTTTTGATCAGCAAAGACTTACTTTCTACTTTATTGCTTCTTCTCGTGTAGATTTTAGAGAATTAGTTAGAGATTTAGCTAAGAAGTTTAACAGAAAGATTAGATTACAACAAATAGGAGTAAGGGATGAGGCTAAGTGTTTAGGTGGTACAGGTTCTTGTGGTTTGCAGTTGTGTTGTAAATCTTGGTTAAGTACCTTGGGTAATGTAAGTCCTGAATATATAAAAGATCAAGAATTAATACATAGAGGTTCTGATAGACTCACTGGAGTATGTGGTAGATTAAAGTGTTGTTTACGATATGAAGAAGAAACATATAGATATCATTTAGGTAATTTACCTAAAGTAGGTGATGTAATTAAGACAAAAGCAGGCAAGGGTAAGGTTATTGGTGTTCGTGCTTTAAGGAATGTAGTAAAGTTAAGTATAGATGGCAATATAGTTGAGTATCCATTTTTAGAGGGGAATATAAAAGAAGAGTGTGGAGATTGTAATGGAAATTGTGATTCTAAATAATAAAACTGGTTAGCAATTAATTAGTTTTTTTGATATAATATTATTGTAATTAAAATAAAAATATGGCAAAGAAAAAAATAAGGGTAGGTATAAATGGTTTTGGAAGAATAGGTAGGGCTGCTTTTAAAATACTTTTAGATGAAAAGAATTATGAAGTAGTTGGCATTAATGATTTGGCTCCTAATGAAAGTTTAGCTTATCTTCTTAAATATGATACTGTTTATGGTATTTATCCTGAAAAGGTAAGTAGCACTGAAGATGATATTATAGTAAATAATAAAAAATATAGGATTACAGCAGAGCCTAAACCTTCTAAATTACCCTGGAAAAAGTTAAAAGTAGATGTTGTTTTAGAGTGTACTGGTAGATTTGTTAAAGATGGTAAAGCTAAAGATCATATTAAAGCAGGTGCTAAAAAAGTTATAATCTCTGCTCCAGCTAAAGGTGGTAATATTGATACTTTTTTACTAGGTGTTAATGAAGGGGAATATAATAAACAAAAAGTTATATCTAATGCATCTTGTACTACTAATTGTATAGCACCAGTTGCTCAAGTTTTAGTTAATGCTTTTGGTGTAGATAAAGCTATGATGACTACTATACATTCATATACCGCAGGGCAGAAGTTGGTAGATGGACCACATAAAGACTCTAGAAGAGGTAGGACTGCAGGACAGAATATTGTGCCCACTACTACAGGAGCAGCTTTAGCTACTGCTAAGGTAATACCTGAGCTAGAAGGATTATTTGATGGACTATCAATTAGAGTACCTACACCTGTGGTTTCTTTAGCAGATTTTACCTTTGTATTAAAAAAAGATGTTACTGTTGAGAAGGTTAATAATGCATTGATTAAAGCTAGTAAAACTAACTTAAAAGATATATTAGGAGTTACAGATGAACCAGTTGTTTCTTCTGATTTTATAGGAGATCCTAGATCATCTATTGTAGACTTATCTTTAACTAAAGTAGTAGGAGGTAATATGGTTAAGATTATAGCTTGGTATGATAATGAGTGGGGTTATGCTAATACTTTGGTAGACATGATTAATGAAATTAATTAGGATATATTATTAAACTACTTCTTGATTGAAGTAGTTTTTTAGTTGCTTTTATGTTAATATATAGTATATAATTAAATATATGAAAATAGAATTATACAATAGCTTAACTAAGAAAAAAGAGGAGTTTAAGAGTATTGATAAGAATAAAGTAGGATTATATACTTGTGGTCCTACAGTATATGATGCTCCACATATTGGTAATATTTTAGCATATATTTACTGGGATGTTTTGAAAAAGTTTTTAATTTCTCAAGGATATGATGTAAATCATATTATGAATTTAACTGATGTTGGTCATTTAGTTTCTGATGCTGATGAAGGAGAGGATAAGATGGAGGTTGGTAAAAGAAAATTTGGTAAAGATGCTTGGGAGTTAGCTGAACACTATATCAAAGTATTTAAAGATAATTTTAAAGAATTTAATATATTAGAGCCTAGTAAGTTTTTAAGAGCTACTGACACTATTCAAGAACAAATTGATTTTGTTAAAGAATTAGATGAAAAAGGGTATTTGTATAAAATTAGTGATGGTATGTATTTTGATACTTCCAAGATAGATGATTATGGTATTTTAGCTAATTTACAGAACGTTGATTTAGAAGAAGGTGCTAGAGTAGAAAAGAATAAAGAAAAAAAGAGTAAGTATGATTTTGCTGTATGGAAGTTTTCTCCTGAAGATAGTAAAAGAGATATGGAATGGAGTTCTCCTTGGGGTAAAGGATTTCCTGGTTGGCATTTAGAATGTTCTGTAATGAGTAGAATGGAATTAGGTGATACCTTTGATATACATACTGGTGGTGAAGATCATTTAACAGTGCATCATCCTAATGAAATGGCTCAGAGTAAGGCTGTAACTGGTAAATTACAAGCTAACCATTGGTTACATAATGCTTTTAATAAAGTAGATGGAAAGAAAATGTCTAAGTCTTCTGGTAGTTTTGTAACTTTAGAAAATATTAAAGAAAAAGGATACTCTCCATTAGCATATAAATTACTTGTTTTACAGAATAATTACAGAAAATCTTTAAATTTTACTTGGGAATCTTTAGAATCTGCTCAAAAAGGATTAATTAATATAGTTAAAGAAATAGCCTATTATGATAATCCTAAGATAGGTTGTGCAGAGTTTGAAAAAGAGTTTTATGAAGCTCTGGGTGATGATTTGAATACTTCTAAAGCATTATCTGTGTTACAAGCTGTAATTGATTCCGATTATCCTAGTGAAGCTAAGTTAGAAACTATATTAAAGATGGATAAAATATTAGGTTTAGATTTAGATAATTTAAGAAAAAAGATTTTAAATATTCCTGAAGAAGCTAAAGAATTATTAAAACAAAGACAAGAAGCTAGGGATAATAAAGAATGGGAAGAGTCTGATAAGTTAAGAGACGAATTAGAAATATTAGGAGTAGAAGTTAAAGATTCTAAACAAGGTCAAAAAGCAGTATTGTTGAAAATATAATTATGGTTAATAAAGGAGTTAAGAAAATATATATAGATAAACAAGGTGTGGCTGAAAAGGCTAGGCCTTTTAATATTATTTCAGAAGATTATAATAGTTTAATTATTTTAATACATGGTTTTACTGGATCTCCGTATGATATGCATAATTTATCTGATTATTTATTTTCCAATGGTTTTGATATTAATACCATACTTTTAAAAGGTCATGGTGGTAGTTTAGAAAGTTTAAAAAATACTAGTTATGTTGATTGGTACACTTCTCTAAAAGAGGTTATAGAAAGTAATGTTGATAAATATGACAGTATATTTATAGTAGGGTATTCATTTGGAGCTAATCTTGGTTTTGAAGCTTGTTTAAAGTTTAATCAGATTAAGGGTATTATTTCCTTAGGAATACCTATTTATTTACAAGAAGAAAAATATATTAGACTATTATTACCTTTAGCTAGAATATTTAAAAGGAATTATCGTAAAAAGTGGATTAGTAAAAAACATAAAGGTAAATTAGAAGAATATGGTAAACATAGTCACATACCTATTAAAAGTATAGTTAATTTCTATAATTTCATAGATAATCATACTAAAAAAAATGTTTCTTTAGTTAATACACCTACTTTGCTTATTCATGCTCGTCATGATTATATTTCTAATCCTCATAGTTCTGAGTTTGTATTTAAGAATTTAGGTACTAAAGATAAAGATTTATTTATATTAAACAAAGCTAAACATAGTTTAGCAGAGGGTTCTAGAAAAGATTTTGTGTATACTAAAATACTAAATTTTATAAACTCATATAAATAACTTAAAACTTTCCTTAATTTATGCTACAATGTAGTTATGATTACTAAGAATGATATAAAGTTCTGGGGACCAAAGTATGGATCTATATATCCATATCTTGAATGTTCCACTCCTTATCATAATTTAATTGATAGTATTTTTGATTTCTTAACTTTTAATGTTAATGATAATATATTAGATTGTGGTGCAGGATCAGGTTTAATTGTTAAAAAAATTCTTGAAAATGAAAAACATGTAGCTAATATAGATGCTTTAGATGTTAGTGAAGTAATGTTAAGTCATATAAAAGATAAGTTAAAAGATATAGACGATACTTTAGAAGATAAGGTGAATTTAGTACTTCATGACCTATCATATAAATTAAAAGTTGAAGATGAAAAGTATGATAAAATAATATCTAATTTAGTTTTAACATATATTACTACACATGAAGGTGAATTTGGAGAAGAAGCTCTAGAAGGTGTATTATCTGATATGTATAGAGTATTAAAAGTAAATGGTTCTTTTGTTTGGTCTACGCCAATTAAAGATGTTAGTTTTTTAAAAGTTTTTATTGCCTCTGGTAAAGATATGCTTGATTTAAAGAATTATAAAAGACTATATTATGGTCCAATGATATTAAAACATGCCTTAGAAATACAAAGAAAAGGTAAGGAAGGTTTATATCATTTTTATGAAAAAGATAAGATAGAAAGTATATTATTAAGAATTGGTTTTAAAAATATTAAGTTTAAAAAAACTTTTGCTGATCAAGCTTGGGTTGTAAGTTGTAAAAAATGATCAATATAAATATATTATTATTTCTTGTTGGATTATTAAATCTATTTTTAGGTTTAATTGTTTGGATGAAGAATAAAAAAGCACCTGCCAATATTTGGTATGGTTTATTAGTTATTAGTGGTGCTTTATGGACTTTTGGTATTTTAGGTTTTTTGTATGTTAATAATATAGAAACAGCTAAACACTTTGTTCGTTTTTATTATTTAATAGCTGCTTTAATTGCTTATGAATTTTTATTTTTTTCTATTTACTTTCCTTTTAAAAAAATAAAAGTTAATTTCTTGTTTAGGTTTATAACATTTATACCAGTTTTATTTATTATTTATTTCTTATACTTTACTAATTATCATTTTTCTCAAATAATTATTATGAATTGGGGTAAAGATGTTACTTTAGGGTCTGCTTATATCTTTTATGTTTTTTATTTTACATTTTACATTGTAGCTTCTTTTATAATCTGGTTAATTAAATATCGTGAAGCAGATAAGATAAGTAGATTAAAATTGAAATATGTTTTTATAGGAACATCTACTGCTTTAATATTTGGTTCTTTTTTTAATTTATTTTTACCATTTTTTAATTATAGATATGTTTGGGCTGGTCCATTTTTTACTATTATAATGTTTGGATTTATATTCTATGCGATTATTAAATATCGTTTAATGAATATTCGTTTGGTAATTACTCGTAGTGTTCTTTATGCTATTTTAGTTGGTACTGTCGCTAGTTTCTTTGCTTTATCGGTATTTATAGCTGGTAATTATCTAGGAGCTCATACAAGAACAGGTAAGATTTTAGTTTATATTTTTAATAGTATAATTTTAGTATTGTTCTTAGATCCTGTTAAAAAAGTATGGGCCAAAGTTACGGATTCTATATTTTATAAAGATAAGATAAATTATCAATTAGTTTTACAAAAAGCAGGTATGGTAATGGCTAGTGAAATTAATCTAGAATCATTATTATCTAAATTAAGTATATTTTTATCAAAAGAGTTGAAAATAAAGAATGTGTCAATTGCTGTGATGGTTAATAATCATTTAAACTATATCAATGGTTCTTCTAAAAAAATTAGTTTATCCAAAGAAACTGTAAGTTACTTAGAAAATAATAAAGATATTATTATTTTAGAAGAATTAATTATTAAAAAAGGTGAGTATACTGATTTAGATAGTGTGGAAGTAAAAAAACTTGATAAATTTATTATTGAAGCAGAAAAAAATAAAGCAGAAATGTATATTCCTGTTATTGAAAATAATAAATTAAATTCTATCCTTATAGTCTCTTCTAAAAATTCTGGAGATTTATATAATGAAGAAGATATTAATTTTTTTAAGGTTTTAGCTCCTCAAATTGCTACTTCTATTGAAAAATCTAAGTTGTATGAAGAAGTTGAAGAATTGAATAAAGAATTAAAATTTAAGGTTAAAGAAAAAACAAAGAGTTTAGGACAAGCTAATATTGCCTTAGAAAAACGTAATAAGTTTCTTTCTGGTATGCAGAATATAGTTAATAAATTAAGTCGTATTCTTGATTTAAACAAAGGTATTCAATTAGTTGTGGATAGTATTTCTTCAGAATTAGGGTATGTTGGTGGAGTTTTAAGTTTTGTAAATAAAGATAAAGAAACTTTTTCAGCTGTAGCTTTAACAGAAAATAGTATTACTAAACCAGTTATACAATTATTGAAAAAAGACCCAAAGAAATTTCTTGCTCAATTAGATAGTCAATATAATTTAGGTGCTAAAGTTATAGTAGATAATAAAATGTATTCTTCTAATAAAATGTCTGACTTTTTTTGTCCTCCAGTTGATAAAAATATTATTGATAAAATACAGCATAGTTTAGATACTAATATAGTTATAGGTGTACCAATTATTTCAGAAGGTAAGGTTATTGGTTTAATCCATTTTCTTCTAAAAGAAAAGAAAGATAATATTTCTTCTTTAGATATTGAAACAATGACATCTTTAGCTGATCAAGTTGGTATTATATATCGTAATTTAAGACTGTATGATAATTTACAAGTTATTAATAAGGAATTGCAAGAAGCTAATGTTAATTTAAGAACTCTTGATAAAACTAAATCTGAGTTTTTGTCTATAGCTTCTCATCAATTACGTACTCCCGTTTCTGCTATAAAAGGTTATCTTTCTATGATTTTAGATGGAGATTTTGGTAGGGTACCTAAAAAAATTAAAAAAGTAGCTAATGATCTATTTGATAGTTCTTCTCGTTTGGCTAGATTAATAGATATATTTTTAAATGTATCTCGTATTGAATCTGGAAGATTAAAATTAGATAAACAACCATTAGATATAGATCCGTTGATTAAAAGTGTTATTTCAGAATTAAGTAATCAAGCTAATAGTAAAAAACTTAAACTAGAATATACTCAGTCATGTAAAAAAGTACCTTTAATTTTAGCAGATAGTGACAAGATTAGAGATGTTGTACTTAATTTAGTAGATAATGCTATTAAATATACACAAAAAGGTAAAATAACACTTTTAGTTTCTTGTTCAAGAAAAATATTAAATTTTCAAGTTAAAGATACTGGCATAGGTATAGAAAAAGATGAAGTTAAAACACTCTTTAGAAAGTTTGTTAGAGGTAGTGGTGTTGCTCAGATTCATACTGGTGGATCTGGTTTAGGATTATTTATTGCACAGAAGATTATAAAAGAGCATGGTGGTAAGATTTGGGCAGAAAGTGATGGTAGGGGAAGGGGTAGTGTGTTTCAATTTATATTACCAGTATATTTAGAAAAGAAATAAAAAAAGACCACCCACCAGTCTTTGTTAAGCTTTGTTGCATTTATGGCAACTGGTGAGTGGTACTAGGCAGATGTTATCTGCTTTTTTGGTTTGACGGTGAGGAAAGTAAGGTTATCTTAGTACCCATTTATTTCTCCGGGGCCAGGATAGCTATCTTCGGGGCACGGGCCACTCTTGATAGCAAAAAATAACTTAGAAATCGCAGCACTACGACTGTCCCTTACTTTTCCGGAATCCTCATAGTCAAAGTATCCTGTAATGTTCAATATATTATATTAGCACATATATATAATCTTGTCAAGTAGCATATCTTTAGCTAATATTAGCTAAAGATTTTGTATATATTTTCATGTATATTTTAAACAACAACCCCTTTATTTCCTTATTCAAAGGTGGTATAATGGTTATATAATATAAATATATGAAAATATTACATTTCTTTCTCTTTTTTATTATCATTTTTTGTGTAATAATTGGTATTATATTCTTAATGAATAAAAAGGGTGCTAGTTTTACTCAAACTTTAAGTACAACATTAGAGTGTGAGGTTAATAAAATATCTTCCTCAATCTTAGAACTAGATAGAGATATAGAAACAATATCTGCTTTTATTAGCTTTAAAAAGCTTCCATTAGAAGATAATATTAAATTAACTTTAGATAATTTAGGTATTAATTTAAATAATGGTACTTGGCTATTTGATTATGTTAAATCTGATATTCCTAAAGATAGTTTATGTCCTTTAGTAGAGTTATCTAATGTTAAATCAGTATTTATACCAACACCAAAAAAGAAATAAAATATGAAATTAAAAAGCTTAAGAGCAATTAAATCTTTAAGAGGCAAAAGAGTACTATTGCGATTAGATTTAAACATTCCTTTAGACGGTAAGATTAATAAAAAAGAAGCTTGGAGAATAGAAAGATCATTACCTACAATACAGTATTTAGTAAAGAAAAAAGCTAAGGTGATTATAATATCTCACTTAGGCAGACCTAAGGGTAGGGATAATAAGTTATCACTATTACCAATATCACAGTATTTATCTAAACTTTTGAATCAAGGTGTTGAATTTTGGTCTGATGATTTTAAAGGATATTATCAAGATAGTTTAAGATTAGCTAATGGTAATATATCTATGTTAGAGAATATTCGTTTCTATGATAGGGAAGAAAAAAATTGTAAAAGATTAGCTAAGTCTTTAAGTAAACTAGGTGATATATATATTAATGATGCTTTTGCCGTATGTCATCGTAATCATTCTTCTGTTTTAGGTATAACGGAGCACTTACCAAGCTATGCAGGGCTATTACTCTTAGAAGAAGTAAAGGTGTTAAGTAATGTATTAAAAACTAAAAAAGGACTTTCTGTTATACTAGGTGGAGCTAAAACTAAGACTAAACTTCCTTTGATTAAAAAATTCAATAATATTTCTAATGATATTCTTTTAGGAGGTGTATTAGCTAATACATTTTTAAAAGCTAGGAAATATAGTATTGGTAAATCTTTGTATGATAAGAAAAGTATTTCCTTGGTTAATAAAATAAAAAGTAAAAAAATACATTTACCTACAGATGTAGTTATTGTTAAAAGTTTGAAAAGTAAGAAAGGCAATAATGTTGATATAGATAATATATCTAATAATTCTTTGATTTTAGATCTTGGAAGTAAAACAATTAAAGAATATATTAATATTTTAAGTAAATCTAAAACAATAGTATGGAATGGGCCTTTGGGGTATTTTGAAAATAGTTTTTTTAGTAAAGGTTCTGTTAAATTAATAAAAGCTTTAAGTAAAACTAAAGCTAAGATTATAATAGGTGGTGGAGAAACAGTAGCATTAGTTAAAAGTATTAATTTAGATAATAAACTATACTTTATATCTACAGGGGGAGGAGCTATGCTATATTTTCTTCAAGAATCTAAGATGTTAGCTTTAGAAAAGTTAAAAAAGTAATATGCCTAATAAGATAAAAGAAATAAAAGCATTAGAGATATTGGATTCTAGGGGTAATCCCACTCTTAAGGTTGATATAATACTTTCTAATGGTATTATAGGTAGTGCATCTGTTCCTTCTGGAGCTTCTACGGGTCGTTTTGAAGCTTTTGAATTAAGAGATAATGATTTACTTAGGTATAAGGGCAAGGGTGTCTTAAGGGCTGTAGAAAATGTAAATAGTATTTTAAATAAAGAATTAAATGGATTACAAGTTACAGATCAAGAAAAAATAGATAAATTAATGATTGATTTAGATAATACTAAGAATAAGAGCAAGTTAGGCGCTAATGCTATATTAGGTGTATCTTTGGCTTTAGCTCATACAGCTAGTAAAGCTTTAAATATTCCCTTGTATGAATATTTGCGTAATTTGTATAATCCTAAGCTTAAAAACTTTAATTTACCCATTCCTTTAGTTAATGTTATAAATGGAGGAGTACATGCTAGTACTAATATTAATATTCAAGAGTTTTGGATTATACCAATTAAAGTTAAAACATTTAAAGAAAGATTAAGACAAGTTAGTGAAATCTTTCATAAGTTAGGTGAACTATTACATGGTATTGGTTTAGATACTGATTTAGGTAACGAAGGTGGTTATGCTCCTAATCTTAAATCACATGGTCAGGCTTTTGATTTAATTGCTCAATCAGTAGAAAGTTGTGGATATAAGTTAGGTGAAGATATAGTTTTTGGTATTGATGCGGGTGCTTCTGAGCTATATAATATAGAGGATGATAATTATCTTTTTAGTTTAGAAAATAAATCTTTTTCTTCACAAGAGTTAATAGACTACTATCTAGAATTAATTCATACATATCCTTTACAATATTTAGAAGACCCCCTTGATCAAGAAGATTGGAAAGCTTGGGAAGACTTTAGTAAAGATGAATATATTAAAGATAATAATATTAAGATTATTGGTGATGATTTATTTGTTACTAATATACAAAGATTACAAAAGGGCATTGATTTAGGTGTAGCTAACACTATTTTGATAAAGCCTAATCAAATAGGTACTTTAACGGAAACATTTAATGCTATTCGTTTAGCTCAAGATAATAATTATGATATAATTATATCTCATCGTAGTGGAGAAACATCAGATACTACTATTGCTGATTTAGCTGTAGCAGTAAATGCTCAGTATATTAAAACAGGTTCTACATCGAGGAGTGAAAGAACAGTTAAGTATAATAGATTATTAAGTATTGAAAAAGGATTAAATTAATATGAAGAATAATAATATTTTACCATTAGTTTTAATTATTTTAGATGGTTGGGGTGTTAGTAAAGAAATAAGGGGCAATGCTATAGCTTTGGCTAAGACACCTAATATAGATAAATTATGCAAAGAGTATTCTCATGCTCACTTACATGCTTCAGGACACTATGTTGGTTTACCAGACGGACAACCGGGTAATTCAGAGGCTGGTCATATGAATATTGGAGCAGGTAGAATAATACCTCAAGATTCTATTATAATAAATAAGAGTATTAAGAATGGTACTTTTTTTAAGAATCCTGCTTTTTTACAAACAGCTCAACATGTTAATGATAATAAATCAGACATTCATTTAATGGGATTATTATCAGAAGATCAAAGCCCTCATTCAGATAATGATCATATATTAGCTTTGATTGATTTTTTTACTGAACATACTAAACAAAATATTTATCTTCATTTATTTACAGATGGTCGTGATAGTCATATATTTTCTGCTTTAAAAATTTTAGATAAATATAAAGATGTATTTAATAGTAAAAGAGTTAAAATAGCTACTATTATAGGTCGTTTCTATGCTATGGATAGGAAGAGAGATTGGAAAATAACTAAATTAGCATATGAGTCTATTACAGAAGGTAGTGGTGTATCAGTTCCTAATAGCATTGAAGCTGTTAATCAAGCATATAACAGGGGAGAGAGTGATGAGTTTATATTACCTTCAGTTATAGTTGGTAAAGATAAAAAACCTATTGGTCCAATAAATGATAATGATGCTATAGTATTTTTTAATTTAAGATCAGATAGAGCCAGACAACTGAGTAAAACATTTGCACAGCAAAACTTTGAAAAAGAGAATGAAAATTCTTTTAAAAGAAATAAAAAAGTTAAAAATTTATTCTTTACTGCTTTAACAGACTTTGGTGCAGGATTAGATCATATTTTAACAGCTTATCCAGCTATAGACATACCAAACTCATTAACAACAGCTTTAAATGAGTATAGGCAATTATATATTGCAGAAACAGAAAAGTATGCTCATGTAACTTATTTTTTCAATGGAGGCTATGATAATCCAGTTGTAAAAGAAAAAAGAATATCTGTTCCTTCTAAAGATATTAGTACATATGATCAAAAACCAGGCATGAGTGTTAAACTTGTTACTAGCAATGTAGTTAAAGCTATAAAAGATAAAAAATTTGATTTTATAACCCTAAACTATGCTAGTCCGGATATGATTGGTCATACTGGTAATATTGAAGCAGCTATTAAAGCTATTGAGATTGTAGATAAAGAAGTTGGTAAAATTGTATCAGCAGTATTTAAGAAAAATGGTACTGTTATAATAACATCTGACCACGGTAATGTTGAAGAAATGATAGATAATGAAACAAATGAAATTATAACCAAACACTCTACTAATTTAGTTCCTTTTGTTATAATCAACAAGCATAAATATAAATTAGAGAAAATAGGTAAATTAGCTGATATAGCACCAACTATATTAGATATTTTAAATATAAAAAAGCCTAAATCAATGACAGGAAAATCTTTAATTAAAAAATAAATGAATAGACCTAAACCAGTTGTATTAATAATATTAGATGGGTTTGGTATTGCTCCTTCTTCTAGAGCTAATGCTATTTCTTTAGCTAAAACACCTAATTTTGATAAGTATGCTTCTAATTATCCAATTATGCCATTATCAGCTAGTGGTGAAGCAGTTGGTTTACCTTGGGGAGAAATGGGTAATTCTCAAGTAGGACACCTTTCTTTAGGATCTGGATTAATACCATATCAATACTTACCTAGAATTACTAAAGATATTATTAGTAAAGATTTTTTTAAGAATGAAGGATTATTAAAAGCATGTGATCATGCAAAAGAAAAAAATAGTGCTTTACATATTATGGGTTTAGTTAGTGATGGTGGTATTCATAGTTATAATGAACATTTGTATGCTATTTTAGAATTAGCTAAAAAAGAAAATATAGAAAAAGTATATATTCATGCTTTTTTAGATGGTAGAGATACAATATATAATGGAGCTTTAGAATATATTAATAAATTACAAGACAAAATAAAGGAAATTGGTATAGGTAGTATAGCTAGTTTAGCAGGTCGTTTCTATGCTATGGATAGAGATCATAATTGGGATAGAACCTCTTTAGCATATAATGCTATAGTTAATGGTCAATCTAAAGAAAAATCTTCTAATCCTTTACAAGCTATACAAAATTCATATGATAATTCAGTGTATGATGAACAATTTATGCCTATTGTTATAACAGATGAAAATGATAATCCTAAAGGCACTATACAAGACAATGATGCTGTCATTTTCTTTAATTTTAGATCAGATAGAGCTAGACAATTAACTAAGTCATTAATAGTTCCTGGTTTTGAAAAGTTTGAACAGAGTTACTATAAAAACCTACTAATGGTTATTATGACAGAGTATGAAAAAGATTTACCAGCTATAGTAGCATTTAAACCATTGTCAATAGATGTACCTTTAGCTAAGGTAATATCTGATGCAGGTTTAAAACAATTACATATTGCTGAAACTAATAAGTATGCACATGTTACTTATTTTTTTAATGGAGGTAAGGAAACTATTTTTGAGGGAGAAGATAGAATATTAGTACCATCTCCTAGTATTCCTTCTTTTGATCAAAAACCAGCTATGTCAGCTCGTGAAATCACTTCTAAGACAATGCAATTTATTAAAGAGGGTTTATATGATTTTATAGTTATAAACTACGCTAATCCAGATATGGTTGGTCATACGGGTAATATAAAAGCTACTATTGAAGCTATAGAAATATTAGATCAATTAGTAGGAGAATTAGTTGATACAACATTGTCTTATGATGGAGTTGTTTTAATTACTGCTGATCATGGTAATGCTGAAAAACTGTATGATTTACAAACTGGTATAATAGATAAAGAACATACTAATAATCCCGTTCCTTTATTTATAATAGGGCAGCAGTTTACAGGTAAAAGTGTTTTAACAGGAGTGTCTGGTAAAGATTTAAGTAGTATTACACCTGTTGGAGTATTATCAGACGTTACTCCAACTATATTAAAAATAATGGGGTTAAAAAAACCACCTGAAATGACAAGTAGTTCTTTAATTTAATTACCAGATATTAATAGCTATACTGGTTAATATAATACTAATAATAATACCAATAGCAACTTCTATATTCTTATGACCAAATCTTTCATTTAAAACTGGAAATTTGTATTCTTTTTTATCAGGTAATTCTTTTATAAGTTTGTTAAGTATTTTTCCATGATTACCCAATTGTAATCTTATACCAGAAGCATCTCTAATAATTAATATGGCTAATATTATAGTAATAGCAAATTCAGGAGATTTTATTTCATTATAATATCCCATAACAATAGTTAAAGATGTAACTATAGCTGCATGACTAGATGGCATACCACCGTAACTTAATAATGAGGGCCAACTAAACTCACCTTTAAACATTTCAACAATAACTTTAATAATTTGGTTTATTATCATCACTATTATAGGGATTAGAAATAATTGATATTGCATAATTTTATTTTAATAGTATATAATTACATTATAGCAAAAAATAAGTAAAACTCAATGAGTATATTAGAAATAACATATTTAAGTATTATACAAGGAATTACAGAATGGTTACCTGTATCTAGTTCTGGGCATTTAGTATTAGTAGAAAATTGGTTAAAGATTAAAGAAGCTTCTTTAGGATTTGATATTTTTTTACATTTAGCTAGTCTTTTAGTTATTATTATATTTTTTAGAGATGATATTATAAAAGTAATTAAATCTTTTTTTAATAAAAAGGATGATAATATAAAGAATTGGATACCCTACATACTATTAAGTACTATATTTACAGGTATTATAGGTTATATATTCTATTTAAATATAAATAGTTTTCGTACAACATCTTCTGTTTCTGATTGGTTATTAATAACAGCTATGTTACTTTTTACTGTTAAATTTTCTAAACAAGATAAACATTTGAATTGGAAGCATGCTAGTATACTTGGAATAGTGCAAGGGTTTGCTGTTCTTCCTGGGTTATCTCGTAGTGGAGTAGTTATAGCTACAGCTTTAATTATGGGAGTATACAAAAAAGAAGCTTTTGTTTATTCTTTTCTTTTAGCTATTCCAGCTATATTAGCAGCAAGTATTATTTCTTTTAAAAGTTTAATTTTTTCCTGGTATTATTTATTAGGTTTTGGTATAACTATATTAGTTGGATATTTAGCTTTAGTTATTTTAAAGAGTTTAATAAAGAAAGATTATTTTTATCTATTCTTTATATATACATTAATTTTAAGTTTAATTATTAAGTTTATATAATGAAAAAAGTAGCTGTAAGTGGATATTTTAATCCAATGCATGTAGGTCATGTTAGATTATTAAAAGAAGCTAAAGAATTAGGTGATTATCTTGTTGTTATATTAAACAATGATGAACAAGTTAAATTAAAGGGTAGTGTACCTTTTATGAGTTTAGAAGATAGAAAAGAAATTGTTAAAGCTATTAAATATGTAGATGAAGTGTTTATATCAATTGACAAAGATAGAAGTATCTGTAAATCTTTAGAAGAGGTTAATCCTGATATATTTGCTAATGGTGGTGATAGACACCAGGGTGAGATACCAGAATCTAAGATATGTAGAGAAAATAATATTGAAATGGTGGATAATGTAGGTGGTGATAAGATAAGATCTAGTTCTATATTAATTAAAGAAGCAAGTGAAAAAAATGTTTAAATTAATTAAAAGATTAATATTTGTTGGAATTATAGTAGCTATATGGTTTTTTTCTGTATTATTATCTGGTAATAGCCAAGAAGAAAAATCTATTTTTATAATAGAAAAAGGGGAGGGTGTTAATGCTATTAGTAGTAATTTACATGAAGCTAATTTAATAAAGAATAAGTTTGTTTTTGAAACTTGGCTTTGGATAAATAAGTTAGAATCTAAAGTATTAGCTGGTACTTACTATTTTTCTTCAGATGTATCTATTAAAAACTTAACAAATATTATTACACAAGGATCTGAAAATACACAGACTTCTTTAACAATGTTAGAAGGTTGGGATAGGAATTTGTTATCTAAATATTTAGAAGAGTTTAATTTTTCAAAAGATGAATTTCTTAAATTAACTTCTAGTAAAACATCATGGGAAGAGGATTATGCATTTCTTCAAGATGCTAGTAGTAATGCTAGTTTAGAGGGGTATATCTTTCCTGATACATATTATATAGATAGTCAAACTAGTTTAGATGATATTATTATAAAATCATTAAATAATTTTGATAATAAATTAGATAAAGAATTAAGAGATGAAATAGATAAACAAGATAAAACTATATTTGAAGTTATCACCCTAGCATCTATAATAGAAAGAGAAGTTCCTCAAGATGAAGATAAAAAGATGATAGCTGATATATTCTTAAAAAGATTAAGAGATGGTATTGGATTACAGTCTGATGCTACTATTAATTTCATAACAAATAAAGGAATGGCTCAGCCTACTTATGAAGATTTAAAGATAGATTCGCTATATAATACATATAAATATAGAGGATTAACACCTGGTCCAATATCTAATCCTGGTTTAAGTAGTATCAAGGCAGTTATTTATCCTATTTCTAATGAATACTATTACTTTTTAACTACTGAAGATTCTACTGTTATATACAGTAAAACATATGAAGAGCACTTGGAAAATAAGGCTAAATATTTAGATTAATTGACAAAATAGTTAAAATAGTATATACTCTTTACATAATTAAATAATGTTTATCAAAGACAGTGGGTTTTAGCTAATATTAGCTAAAGTAAATCCTACCGAGATAATATATTCTTGTCTGCGATAAACTGCGCAGATTTTTTAATATATAATTATGTCAAAAACTAAAGAACAAAAAAAAGATATCTTAAAATCAATTAAAGATAAATTAGGTAAAAGTAAATCTATTGTTTTTAGTGGTGATACAGGCTTAGATGTAAAAACAGTAGAAAAATTAAGAAAAGAGTTAAGAGAAAAAGGATCAGAATACTTTGTTACTAAAAAAACATTGTTAAAATTAGCTGATGATAAGTTGGCTAAAGAAGATTCTATTAAAGATTTACAAGGTTCATTAGGCGTTACTTGCTCATATGAAGATGAAATAGAGGGTGTTAAAGTAGTAAGTAAGTTTGCTAAAGATAATGAAGGTTTAGAAATAGGTGGTGGTATTCTAGAAGGAGAATATATATTACCTGAAGTTATTAAAAAATTAGCTTCATTACCTTCTAAAGAAGAATTATTAGCAAAGTTAGTAGGGTCTATAAATTCTCCTTTAACAGGTCTGGTTGGAGTATTAAGTGGTACTACTTGTAATTTTGTGGGAGTATTAAGTGCAATAAAAGATAAAAAAGAATAATTTAAATAAATAATTAAAAAAAATATTATGACAGAAGAAAAAAAACAAGTTGAAGAAACTAAAGAAGAAAAGGTAGTTGAAGTACCGGCTAAATTCAAAAGTATTGTAGAAGAAATTGAAAAAATGTCTGTATTAGATCTATCTGAATTAGTATCTATCTTAGAAGATAAATTTGGCGTTAGTGCTGCTGCTCCTGTAGCAATGGCTGCTGCTCCTGCTGCAGCTGAAGAAGCTGGAGAAGAAAAATCTTCTTTTGATGTTGAATTAACATCTATTGGTGAAAAGAAAATCAATGTTATTAAAGCTATTAGAGAAGTTACTGAATTAGGTCTTAAAGAAGCTAAGGATATGACTGATGAAGCTCCTGTAATTGTTAAAGAAGGTGCTAGTAAAGAAGAAGCTGAAGAAATGAAAACTAAACTTACTGAAGCTGGCGCTACTGTAACTTTGAAATAAAGTTTTAGAAACAAAAAAACACTCTAAATACTAGGGTGTTTTTTATTATATTAATTATTCATTTATAGCTAGTAAATAAAGATTATTACCATTTAGTAGATAAATAGCTTTTTCTTCAGGGTCTATAGCTAAGTCTATAAGGTTATCAAACTTATCAGAAGTATATTGATCTTCTATATTACCATCTTTATTTAAAATAACTATTCTTTGATTACTTGGATCTATGATATATAAGTAATCAGAATCTTTAAATGTTTTTATAATACTATTAGGTCCTATATTAGGTCTTAATTCATGATAATTAAATATCTCTAAAGAACCTTTACTAAATTTATTTATTTTACCTTCATTATCTATAATGTATATATTACCGTCTATAGTAAAACTATTAAAGTTGTCTAAGGTTATTTCATCAGAAATCCAAGCAGACCCATTAGCAAATAGATCATAGTATTCAGGGTATTTAAATATTTGATTATTAGCTTTATCTAAAACATATAGGTTATTACTATACATATTCAAATCTTGTATAGAGGTATTACCAGCACTTTTAGTAAAGTCAAAGGCTTCTAATTCATTATTATCTAGGTTTATAATAAAATATTGTTCTTCATTACCTAGTATAAGTTTATTTTTCTTAGGCCAGTCTGTTAATAATGTTCCTCCTGGAAAATCAATTAAATGTTCTAAACTATCTTCTTTTAGTTTATATAGTTTTTCATCTCCTAATATATAGAATATACCTTCTTTTTGTACTATTTGTTTGCTAGATAAAATAGTAGTACTTAAATCAAATAATTCTGTAGGATCAGTTACTTCATAAATATGTCTTACTTTATTTAATTTATGTTTAACTGTTAATGCTATTTCATCTATTTCCTCTTGATTTTCTTGAGATGTTATATTTAAATTATTAATTATATCTTGTATTTCTAGAAGTATTAACTCAGAAGCTTGTTCATCACTGTATATTAATTTAGCTTCTGCTTCTGTTAATTTCTCATTTATTAATAATAATGCATTAGCATATTCTTTATTAGTTTCTTTTACAGCTTTTTCTTGTGTTAAAAATACTAAATTAGTTAAAAATACTAGTATTATTATGAATAATGATACTAATGTTACTTTTTGTTTTTTATTTAGTTTATAATACCAAGTATATTTATCGTTTATTTTGTCTTTAATTTGATGTAATGTTCTCTCTTCTTGGTTATTCCTATATTTATTAGAGAATAGAAATAGTATAATTACCTTTATTTTATTAAATATATATATAAATATTTTAGATATAATTTGAAAGAAATATATAAATAAAGAAATAATCTTACTTATCTTTTGTATAAATCCTATATTATTTACAGCTTTAAGGTCTAAAACTAATTTGGATTTTCTTTTTTCTTGTGTATATTCTTTAGGTATAATATTAGTTTTTAGACTATCTGATTCTATATTTTCTTCATCTGTAGCTATATCTTTAGCTTGCGTATTTTTCATAACTAAAGAATTAAATGTTACAAAGTCAGGAACAGATTCTAAAAGTTTTTGCATTTCTAAGATACTAGTTCTAGGAGGATATTTAGTAATTATTTGTTTTATTTTTTCTTTAGAAATATAGTCAAAAAGAGAATTAGTAGAAATAATTAAAGCATCTCCTTTATCTAATTGACCACTTGTAATATCTGTGAAGGGTTTAGTAGGGTTTATTTCAGCTTCAGTTGTTAGTATAGACTTGTATTTATTATTATGTATTAGCAGTGTATTAATATTACCAATAGCTGACATGTATACATTATTTTCTGATATTATACCAATCGCTATATCTAGTTTATTAATCCAACTCCTTATTTTAAGTTCCGAGCTTAATTCTGGTAATAGGTCATTAATTTTCTTTAATATCTCTTCTAATAGCATTTCAGAATCTTTTTCATGAGAAGTATCGAAAATAACAGAGACTTGATTAATAATTTCATTAATTGCTTCTTGCTGATCCACCTTAGTTTTAGAAGATTCTAGTGTAATAAATAACTTACCATGTTTATTTTCTTCACTTAAATAAACTTCTGATAGTTCTCTAGAGTTAATATGATCGTGTATAAATAATTTGTAATTTTTAAGATTTGGCATTTTACATTTCTTCTATTTAATATTATACTATATTTAATATCTTTAGTAAATATATATTAATATGCTTGAGTATCTTTTTAGTTCTACAGCTAGAATAAAAATATTAAAGTTTTTTTGTATTAATTCTCGTGATAAGTTTTTTATTCGTCAATTAACAAGAAGACTAGGGTTACAAATCAATTCTTTAAGAAGAGAACTTACTAATTTAGAAAAGTTTGGATTATTAAACACAGAAGAAAAGGAAGGTAAAAAATATTATTTTGTTAATAATGGATTCTCTTTGTTCAAGGAAATATATAATTTAGTTTTTAAAGCTATAGCCTTAGAAGAAATGCAAATAGCAGAAAAGATGTCTAAGATATCTGGTTTAAAGCTTTTAATGTTTACGGGTGTTTTGACTAATTCTCCTTCTGATACTGATGTTCTAATAGTAGGTAAGGTTAATAGAAAGGAATTTGATAAGTATTTAAATAGTATAGCTGAAGGTTTTGCAGATGAATTAAGGTATACTTTTTTGTCTAAAGCAGACTATTTGTATCGTTTAGAAATTACAGATAAGTTTATATATGATATTTGGTCTAATGAAAATATAGTTGTAGTTGATAAGATATCAGCAGAAGTTAAAAAGAAACAATTAAATGAATATAATCTTAAACATTTTAGATCGTAATAATGGTACTTGGTATTTAGTAGAGGAGGGTAGTATAGTTAAAGACTATAGTTTTGTGATGCCTAGAGATAAAGATACTATATTATTGGAATTAGATACTTTTTTAAAACATAGTAAGATTAAACTAAAAGATGTTAAGGGTATTATCTTGGGAGTTAAAGAAACTAGTTTGGTTCAAGTTAAGGTTATAATAGGTATAATTAATACTATTGCTTGGAATTTTAATATCCCTGTTATTAGTAAACTATACTATACTAAACCCTTTGAAGAGATATTGCCCAGTTTAATTAAACAGTTAAGCAAAGAAAAAAAGTTTAAACCTTTAATAGCAAAGTATAAACATAAACCTAATATTACAATTAGTAAGAAAAAACCTACTTTTAGTATTATAAAGTAAGTAAAATATATAGTTTAAGTAAATAATATCCTTTTTTAAGGTTATTTTTTGTTGTGGATAACTTAAGTGTTGACTCAGACTAGTGCTGTGGGGTATAATGTATGTAATGACCATAGTGGTGGTGAAAAGTGGGGGAAATATAACCTTGCTTGTGGATAACTAAATACTTTATGTTTATTGGAGAGTACAAATATAATTTAGATAATAAGAATCGTTTAGCTTTGCCTACTAAATTCCGTAAAATGCTTAAGGACGGAGTAGTTATAACTAAAGGATTAGATAATTGTCTTTTTATATACACTGCAAAAGAATGGAATAAGTTAGCTAATAAACTAGCTAATTTACCTTTTAGTCAAGCTAAGTCTAGAGCATTTTCTCGTATGATGTTAGCAGGAGCTATGGATGTTAAATTAGATAAACAAGGTAGAGTTATATTACCTGATTATTTAAAAGTATTTGCTGGATTGAATAAAAAAACAGTTTTAGCTGGATTATATAATCGTTTAGAGGTTTGGGATGAAAAGATGTGGAATAAATATCAAAAGGTTTCTGAAAAAGATAGTAATGATATAGCAGAAGGTTTAGTTGATTTAGGTATTTAATATGTCTGTTGAATATAAGCATATAAGTGTGCTTAAGGATGAGGTTATTGAATTATTAAATCCTAAATCTAATAAACATTACATTGATTGTACATTGGGTGGAGGAGGACATGCTAAAGACATACTAGAAAAAACTTCTCCAAAGGGTAGAGTTATAGCATTTGAACTTGATAAAGCAGCTATACAATCAGCAAAGAAGAATTTAGAAAAATACAAAGATAGAATATATATAGTTAATAAAAGTTATGTTCATTTAGAAAAAGAAATAGGGAAATTAAAGTCTAAGATTGATAAGATATCAGGTATTGTAATTGATCTAGGTGTGTCATCGTATCAATTAGACTCATCCAATCAAGGTTTTTCTTTTAAAGATACTGGTGATTTAGATATGAGGTTTAGTCCTGAGATACAAGATATTACTGCTTCAGATATTATATTAACTTGGTCGGAAGATAAATTGTGTCAAATTTTCCGTGAGTATGGCGAAGAAAGGCAAGCCAAGCGTATTGCCACTGGTATTATAGCTTGGAGGGAACGCGACAAACAAAAACAAAAATTAGTTAAAACTTCCATGTTTGTTTCCGTCATACTCCGGATTTTGAATATAAAGAACGTGGCAAGGTTTAGAAGATATCCTGCCACAAAAGTATTTCAAGCTTTAAGAATAGCTGTTAATAAAGAGTTAGAAAATGTAAGTGATGTATTACCTAAAGCTATTAATGTTTTACATTCAGGAGGACGTTTAGCTGTTATATCATTTCATTCCTTAGAAGATAGGATAGTAAAAAAATATTTTAAAGAAATATCAAGAACATGTGTTTGTCCGCCTAAAGATCCTATATGCACATGTAGCTACAAGCCGTTAATTAAAATAATAAATAAAAAGGGTATAAAGCCTAGTAAAGAGGAATTAGATAATAATCCTCGTAGTCGTAGCGCTATACTCAGGGTAGTAGAAAAAATATAAACAAAATGAAGAGAAAAAATAAATCAATTAAAAAATTAAAACCATTTCTTTTCACATTTATAACATTAATATGGATGGGATCTTTAATGCTTAATAATTATTCTAATCATCAAACACTATTAAGAAATGATTTAAATAATGATATTAATATTTTAGAAGATACTACTAGAATGTTAAATGCTAAGATAAGTGAATTACAGACTATAGAAAGGATAGAAAAAGAAAGCACTAGATTAAATTTAGTTAAGGTACAAGCTAAAGAGATACAACATTTGGGTGATAGTGATAAAGTAGCTCTTAGATAATATATGTATTTTTCTCGTTTTAACAATCATGATATTTCTGTGAAAAGAATTAAGGCCCTACAGGGGGTCGTTTTTTTCTTATTCCTGCTTATTATTTCACGTCTATTTTATGTTCAAGTAATTAAACATGAACATTATTTAAATATTGGCCTTAGTCAAAGGGCTGTAATGCAAGATATTTTACCTGAAAGAGGTGGTATTTATGCTTTTGAAAGTTTAGAATCTAAAGATGTAGTTCATCCTTTAGCTATTAATAAAGTTTACTATAATATAATAGTGGATCCTAGTAAGATTACTAGGCCTCAGAATATTACTGATATTTTAATAGAAGTTTTAGAATTAGAAGAAGAAGTAGTTTTAGAAAAAGTTAAAAAAGAGAATAGATATCATGAGGTTATAGTTAAAAACATAGGTAGAGATAAAGTATCCTTACTAGAAGAAAAATTAGAAGTTTTACGTTTAGATATTAATAAAGATAGGGAAGTTGATAAACAAGCCAAGAATATTGCAGGAATTGGTGTTCTTTTTGAAAAAAATGTTTTACGATCATATCCTGATAAAGAAGTCGGTGCTCATATTCTTGGATTCTTAGGTTATGGTAATGGCCATACTAGAATAGGTAGTTATGGTATAGAGGGGTATTATGAAAATGAATTATCTGGTAATATTGGACAAATAATTGGAGAAAAAGATTCTGCTGGTAGATTATTATCTAGTAATCAAGGTATAGATGCTCAAGATGGTGCTGATATTTTTTTAACAATTGATAATACAATACAATATACAGCTTGTAAGGCTTTGGAAAAAGCTATTGTTCGATATGATGCTGAATCAGGTTCAGTTATCATTTTAGAAACAAATACAGGAGCTATTAAGGCAATGTGTAATTATCCTAGTTTTGATCCTAATGAATATAATATGGTTGAAAGCAGTGATATATATAATAATAATGCAGTATATCATAATTATGAACCTGGTTCTGTTATGAAAGCCATATCTATGGCTATAGCTATAGATCAAGGTAAGGTAGACCCTAACACTCTTTATGAAGATACAGGTGAAGTTAAATATGCTGGTTATCCTATTAAAAATGCTGGAGGAAAGATATATGGTTGGGTGGATATGAAAGAAGTTTTAGCTTCTTCTATAAACACAGGGATAATATTTGCTACCTATGAGGTGAATAATAGAATATTTGAAGAATATATAAAAAAGTTTGGTTTTGGTAAATTAGTAGATATTAGCATTAGTCAAGAAAGTAGGGGAGACATTAGTCAATTAGCTAAAGGTAAGGATATATATAAAGCAACAACATCATATGGTCAGGGTGTAACTGTTACTCCTTTGCAAATGGTAAATGCTATAAATGTAATTGCTAATAAAGGTAAATTAATGCAACCATATATTGTTGAAAGAATAGAATATAGTAATGGAGAAAAAGAAGAGTTTTTGCCTAAGGAAATAATAAAGGTCATAGATCCTGGTACTGCTGCTACAGTATCAGCTATGATGGTAAGTGTAGTAGATAGTATTCATGGTGATAAAGCTGGTGTAGATGGATATTATGTAGCTGGTAAAACAGGTACAGCTCAGTTAGTTGATTTAGAAACTAAAAAATGGCATAAAAATAAGTTTATACATAATTTTGTAGGTTTTGCTCCTAATGATAATCCTAAGTTTACTATGATTACTAAATTAGACGCTCCTACAGCAGCTAGATACTCATCTGATACAGCAGCTCCTTTATTTGGTGAGATTGCTAAGTTCCTTCTTAAATATTATAATATACCATCTAATCGTTAACTTGATTTATATTGAAAACATTGTAACATATAGTTATGAATAAAATATTATATATAATATTAAAATATCTATCTATTAAGGTTGTAACTAAATATAATCCTAAAATAATAGGTATAACTGGTAGTGTTGGTAAAACTTCTACAAAAGAAGCTATTTTTTCTGTTTTAAAGGATAATTTTAACATACAAAGAAATATTAAAAACTATAACAATGAAATAGGTGTTCCTTTAACTATATTAAATAAAGAATCAGGACAAAGAAATATATTTAAATGGTTTAGCATAATATTATCTTCATTAAAATTAATAATATTTAAAGATAAAGAATATCCTGATATTCTAATACTAGAAATGGGGGCAGATAAAAAAGGGGATATTAACTATTTAACTAGTATAGCTAAACCAGATATTGCTGTTTTAACAGCTATTGGGCATAGTCATATTGAAAACTTTGGTAGTATTAATAATATACTTAAAGAAAAGCTAAATATTACTAAAAAGTTAAATAAAGAAGCTTGGGTTGTTTTAAACAATGATGATAAGTTACTATATTCTAGTAAAGATAAAATAAAAAGTAATATTAAAACTTTTGGTCAAAAAGAAGATAGCGATATATGTATTAAAGATATTAAGATAATTGAAAAAGATAATACATATGGAACTACTTTTAAGATAAAATATCAAGGATCTGTAATACCAATATTTTTACCTAATGTTTTGGGATGGCAACATGCTCAATCTGTAGCTTGTGCTTGTAGTATTGCTTTAATTCTAGATATGAATTTAGTAGATATATCTAAAAATTTAATGAAATATATACCAGCTAAGGGTAGAACTAATTTAGTTAAAGGTGTTAAGAATTCATATATTATAGATGATACATATAATGCTTCTCCACAGTCTTCTGAATTAGCTTTAAACATATTATCAGAAATGCCTAGTTTAGGTAGAAAACTTGCCGTATTTGGTGATATGTTAGAATTAGGAGATATCAGTGAAGAAAGTCATAGAAATGTAGGTAAAAAAGTTAAACAACTTAAGATTGATTATTTATTTGTAATAGGAGAAAGATCAAGAGATATAGCTAGGGCTGCTAAAGAAGCAGGTATGTCTGAAGATAATATATATCATTTTCCATTTACAACTGAAGCAGGTATATTCTTACAAGAAAGAATTAAAGAAAATGATATTATTTTAATAAAAGGTTCAAGGGGTTCTAAAATGGAACAAGTTGTTTATGAAATTATGGCTAAACCTTGGAAAGCAGATGAATTATTAGTAGATAAGGTTGATAAATAATCATATTTTTGTTATTAATACTGAATGGCCCTATCGTCTAGTGGTTAGGACGCCAGGTTCTCATCCTGGTAACCGGGGTTCGATTCCCCGTAGGGTCACCAATATTA
>CAYMZA010000001.1:0-58476 GCA_964394835.1 uncultured Gammaproteobacteria bacterium | reverse complement strand
ATACACTAATTTTATATCTTGGTGTCATTATACTTTTAACATCTATATCATTAAATTTTAATACATTCATTATCATTTCGTGTTTTTCAAAATCAAAAACACCTTTTTCTACTGCTAAACGACTAAATGCTTTAAATTCTTTTTCTGAAATGGGTTCTACTTTTTTATTCTTAATCAAGAATTTCAATATTTTTTCTAAAAATATAATTAAAGGGAAAAATAGTATTTGTACAAAATATACAAGTGGTGCAAAAAAAAGTGCCAATTTTTCTGCATTTACATGAAAATACGCTTTTGGATAAATTTCTCCAAATAATAGTATTATAAAAGTCATAATACCGGTAGCTATACCAACACCACTTGACCCAAAAATATCAATTGCCAAAACAGTTGCTAAACTTGCAGCAGCTACATTTACTAGGTTATTCCCTAAAAGAATAGTAACTAACAGTTTATGCTTATTACCCAGTATTCTTTGTAAAATTACTGCTTTTTTACCTTTAATTAGTGTTAATGCCCTAATCTTAGCAGGAGACAAAGAAAACAAAGCTATCTCCATACCAGAAAACCAAGCTGAAAAAAGCATTAAAACAAATAAAATAAAATAACCCATAATTTTATTAATTAAAAAACGGCCTAAAATTAGACCTAGTTATAAAACTTATTTTTTTAAATCTCGAGCTTGCTTCACTTAAACTCTTCATAAATATATTATACCACAATAATAACAATAGTAAACTTATTAAACAAAGGTGGTGATCCTACTAGGAATTGAACCTAGATCTAGAGCTTAGGAGGCTCTTGTTTTGTCCATTAAACTATAGGATCTGGGAACCCCTAAAAATAGCGGTTTTTTGTTCTTCTTTTACCAACCTTTAACTATCTTTAGTGTCGTAAAATGAAAAAATTAAGGTAATATTTTTAAGCTTTTTACACTATTTTAAAATGCTGTTTTACAAGAAAAGTACACAAAATAATACCTATAGCAAAGATGATGTTTTTATAATATAAATTACCTGAAAATCTTTACCTCTTTAATTTTTATCACTATGTATAATATAATACAATAAAAAATAAAAGTCCACACTTATTACCTTTGACTTTTTTATCTCTTTACATTAATATTTACTTAGTTAAAAGAAATATAACTAAATAATAATTATATAACCATATGTTTAACAAAAAAGAAGCAAAGCAGCACAAAACAATAGAAACTATCATTGGCCCGTCCGTAAGAGTTGAAGGAAATTTTAAAGGAGACGGAGACCTTATTGTCGAAGGTACATTAATTGGTAGCCTACAAACAAAAAAGAACCTTAAAATAGGTCCTGAGGCTATAGTTGAGGCTGGAATTAAAGCTAATAATGCCTTTATATCGGGCAAAATAAAGGGCAACGTCTATATTAAGGGCAAATTAGAAATAACAAGTGCTGCGGTAATCTTAGGTGATATTAAAGCACAAATTATATCTATTGAAACAGGCGCTTTAATAAATGGTCAAATTACAATGCCTATTGAACAAATAATAACGAAAGAAGAGCCTAAAGAAGAAAGGACAAAAGAAGAGCCTAAAGAAGAAAAATAATTATGTATTTATACGTTTACGATTCATTTTTAAACGATAAAAAATACAGCGGCTTACTTATAAAAATAGAACAAAGAATAACTGATCTGGGAATAAAGGGTAGAGTAGCTAAGTTGTCTATTCTAAAAAATATGAAAGAATTGATATCTGACGCTGTAAAAGATGGTGTAGAAACCGTTGTTGTTGTTGGTGACAATCAAACCTTTTCTAAGGTTATAAATGTAGTGGCAGATCTTGATGTGGTCTTGGGCCTTATTCCTGTTGATAATAATAATATAGCAGAGGTTCTTGGCATACCACCAAAAGTTTTAGCTTGTGAGGTTTTAGCTTCTAGAATAATTAAAAAGATAGACTTAGGTAAAATTAATAATCATTATTTTATTAACACTGCTGAAATTATAAACGGAGATGTTACTATTCAATATAATAACTTTAAAATACAACCAACAACGGAAAATAACCATATTGCTTTATATAATTTTCCTAATAATCAAAATATTTCAAATAGTATCAACCCCGTTGATGGTGTTCTAGACCTTGTTATAACCCCTGTAAAAACAAGCTTATTAGGCAAAAAAAGCCTATCTGGTACTACGCTACCGTTTAATGAAATTAAAATAACCAGCAACCAAGAAGATCAAGTGCCTATTATTACTGACAAGCATATAATTATGAAAACTCCTGCCAAAATTACTGTCACACCACAAAGACTAAAGGTAATTGTTGGGCCTGATAGATTCTTTAATTAAATAGTTTTATTAGTTTATTTTTCAACAACCTCTACGGTTGTTTTTTTCTTTCCCAGAACAAAATATTGTTGAGCAACAGAAAATAATGTTGTTAAAAGCCAATAAAATGTTAACCCCGCTGGGAAATTAGCTCCGATTACTATAGTTATGATTGGCATAAAATACATCATTTGTCTTCCCATCATTCCAGCAGACCCTTTTTGTTTTTTTGCCATCATCATTTTTGATTGCCAAAACTGTCCTGCACCAGCCAATAAAGCCACAACAATGCTTTTTTCAGATAAATCTAAAAATCCAAACGCAATTGGGTTTAATGTTCCTGGATTAGCTACAAAAGAATAAAGAGCACTCATACTTCCCTCTTTTGTTAAACCATCAAAAAATACCCTATAAATAGCTATAAAAAAGGGAAGTTGGATTAACATTGGAAAACAAGAAGAGAAAGGGTTAATCTTATGTTTTTTATATAAAGACATTAATTCTGGGCCCATTTTTTCTTTATCGTCTTTATATTCTTCTTTAAGTTTGTCTATTTCTGGTTGAATATTCTGTAGGTCTTTTTGAGATTTAATAGACTTTTTAGACAAAGGATAAAGTAAAAGCCTAATAATAAGCGTAAGTACTATAATAGCTATTCCTAAATCATTATTAGGAACATTATTATACAAAAATACTAAAAGATTAAAAATCGGTTGATAAAATAAAGTAAAAAATATTGCCATATTGTTGTTTATTAATTAATTGGATCATTTCCTCCTTTAGAAAACGGGTTGCAGCGTATTATTCGCCAAAAAGACTTAATTATTCCTTTTATAACACCAAATTTTTCAATTGCTTGATAAGAATACTCTGAACAATGAGGATAAAAACGACAGTAACCATGAGGAAAATAGTATCTAAACCACCCTTTATCAGGAGAAAGTGTTTTTTGATAAAAACGTATTATTTTTAATAAACCCGTTTTTATCATTATATATTATTATTTAAAATATTAATTTTAACTAACCCAGTAACAAGCGTTTTTTCTATTTTTTTATATTCTAAGCCCAGTGCTTGTTTTTTAACTATAATTAACAAGCTGTGCCCATGCTCAATATCACTAATGTTTTTTCTAATTATAGCCCTTATTTGTCTTTTTATCTTGTTGCGCACCACAGCTCTTTTATCAACCTTTGTAGAAACAATAATCCCAATTTTAATGTTATTTAAATTATTGTGTTTATATTTTATAACAAAAGCGGGCAAAAAAAGACTTTTTCCTGTTTTTATAAGGTCTTTAATTTCCTTATCTTTTGTTAGTCTATTTGGTTTTGCTAACATAACACAAAAACTAAACAGCAAGCTTGCTTCTTTTCTTGGCTCGTCTGTTTTTTAAAACATTACGACCAGGCTTACTAGACATCCTTGCTTTAAAGCCGTGTTTTCTTGCTCTTTTTTTCTTTTTTGGTTGATACGTTCTTTTTGTTGACATAAAAACAATAATTAACTAGCTAATAATAACATGTTTAATACTCTTTGGCAATAGGTTAATTAACTGTTTAATTATAAACAAAATATACACAGCTTATTCCCTTTTCATGGTTTTTACAAATCTTTTTTTGTGGTATCATTATCAATAATAGTCCTTGCTTTTAAATTATATTTTTATTAGTATACAAACATATAGTTAAATAAATGAACGAGCATGATAAAACATGGCAAAATGTATTAGGCCAACTAGAGTTATCTTTAAGTAAAGCGAGTTTTGAAACTTGGTTCAAAGATACTTTTATAATACAAATAAATGATCAAGGGGTTCTTGTTGGTGTGCCTAGTTCTTTTATTAAATCTTGGATAGAAAAAAAATACCACAAGCATATTATACAAACACTAGAAAAAGCTTTATCAAAAAACAATCTACAAGTTATCTACAGGGTAGAAACAAAAAGAATCTCGTCTAATATTAGCCAAAAACTAACAAAAAAGGAAGGTGAAAACAGCCCTCCTGTGTATAAACAAAAAAGTGTAAAACCATTATCTGCTTTTGGTCTTAATACTAACTATACCTTTAGTAGTTTTGTAGTTGGTCCTGGAAATGAACTAGCACAAGCTGCTGCTAATGCTGCTGCCAAAACACCTGGGAAAATATATAATCCATTATTTATTTACGGTGGTGTTGGTTTAGGAAAAACACATCTTATACAAGCTATTGGTAATCTTATACTAAGTAAAAACCCTAATAAAAAAATATTATACATTAATAGTGAAAACTTTATTAACGATTTTATTTTTGCTATAAAAAACGGCCAAACTGATAAATTTAAAGAAAAATATAGAAAAGTAGATGTCTTATTAATAGACGATATTCAATTTATAGCAGGTAAGGAGCAAACACAGGAAGAATTTTTTCATACTTTTAATGCCTTACATCAAAATAACAAACAAATAGTAATTTCTTCTGACAGACCACCTAAAGCCATCCCTTCTATTGAAAATCGCCTTATATCACGCTTTGAGTGGGGGATGATAGCAGATATTTCAGCTCCTGATCTAGAAACAAGGGTGGCTATTTTAGAAATTAAATGCCAAGAAAGAAATTATTCTCTTGGAAAAGAAATTATTCATTCTATAGCTGAAAACATTCAAGACAACATCAGAGAGTTAGAGGGTGCACTTAATAGAATTATAGCATTTCATCAACTAAATGGGTCTAATCCAACAATAGAGAGCGTAAGATCAATTTTAGGAGGTATTTCAACCAATCCTAAGAAAGCTGGTTTAACAAGCAAAAAACTTATTAACGCTATTTCTAGTTTTTTTGATATAGAGCTTAAAGATTTACTAGGAACAAGCAGAAAAAAAGAACTTGTTGTTCCTAGACAAATTGCTATGTTCTTAATGAGAGAAGAATTAAAGGCTTCTTATCCCAATATTGGGCGTGACATAGGAAGTAGAGACCATACAACAGCTATGCATGCTTGTGTAAAAATAAACAAGCTTATAGAAACGGATAACAAGATAAAAAACGATGTAGCTATTTTAAGAGAAAAAATATATGAATAAGTTGTTAAAAACTTTTTAACTTCTTGTTTATAATATTATTGACAAGTTGTTAATAAAACAATAAGTTATTAAGGTAAAGATGTAAAAAAAATATTGTTGTACATAAAGCATGCTTTTATCAAATGTTTATTAACCACTTATCCCAAAGGAAAAATTTAAAAAAAGACACTTTTACTTAGAAAAGTAAAGGAAAAATAAATACTTATTACCATATCAACAGGCCCTATTACTACTATTAATTTATATATAAATAATAACAATAATAATATGAAGATAATTTGTACTCAAGAAAATTTAAATAAAGGGTTAAGTATTGTATCTAATATAGCTGATAAAAATACTAACTTACCAATTTTAAATAATGTATTATTAAAAGCATCTAAAAATGGTTTAGAATTAATAACAACTAATTTAGAAATAGGTATTAAAACATTTATAAGAAGTAAAATTACAGAAGAGGGTGAGTTTACTGTTGATGCTAAATTACTTAATAGTTTTGTTGATTTATTACCAAGAGAAAATATAGAATTAAATCTTACAGGAGATGATTTAGAAATAAAAAGCAAAGATCAAAAAACAAAGATAAAGGGATTAAAAGCAGAAGACTTTCCACTTATTCCAGAAACAGAAAAAGAGTTTGAAATAAAAATTTCAGCAAGTAATTTTAGAAACGCATTAAGGCAAGTTATATTTTCTGCATCAATTGATGCATCAAGAGTAGAAATAAATGCTATTAATTTTATTTTTAAAAGTAATGAATTAACCTTAGTAGCAACAGATAGTTATAGATTAGCAGAAAAGAAATTAAATATTTTAAATGATAAAGAAAAGGATTTAGTGTTACCCCTAAAAACAGCACAAGAGGTTTTAAGAATATTAAACGAACAAAACTCACAAGACATAAAAATATATTTTAACGACAATCAAATTGTATTTACATTTAATGGAATAGAGTTGGTTTCTAGAATTGTTGATGGTAAATATCCTGATTATAAACAAATAATACCAGAAAATCTAACAACAACTATTAAATGTAGTGTAGATGATCTTATTCCTGTTATAAAACGCGTTTCTTTGCTTTGTAAGCAAGGTATAAATGATGTTCTTTTAAGTTTTAATAAAGAAAATCAAAAAATAATAATATCAACAACATCATCTAATAAAGGAGATAGTACCACAAGTGTAGTAGCTGATATTCAAGGAGAAAACAACGACGCTATATTTAATTATAGGTATTTACTAGATGGTTTAAATAATATTAAAGAAGATAATGTTGTCTTTAGTGTAAATAATAGTTCTTCTCCAGCACTATTAAAGCCAGAAAAAAATAAAAATTATATTTATTTAATAATGCCAATTAAACAGTAGTTGTATGTTTTATGTTTTTTTGATATAATATTTATACCTTTATAGGTAAATTAAACATTCTTTCTAAATTATTGTTTTTAGAATAGAAAATAAAAAATACCTTTGCGCGATAGGGTATTTTTTAATTATTAAAGTTTCTTTATTTTTTCTAATATTTCTTTTTCTACATTCACTTCTATATTATTGTTCCTTTTTTCTCTTTTGCTTATAATAATATTTTAATATTTATTTTTCTACTTTTATAATATTAACAGGACACTCTTTTTCAGCATTTAGATTACAATCTAAATCACTTTCGTGTATTTCTCCTACCCACACATTATTTTTTTCTTTTGATCCTTGTAGTTTAGACAACCCATCATCTTCCATCTTCCATGATTGAGGGCACAGTGTTGCACATAGACCACAACCTATACAATCTTTTCTTTTTTGAATTACTTTATAAATTTTTGACATATTATTTTTTCTTAATTATATAAAATTTATCATTTTCTCTTACTTTTTCTAATACAGGAATAGTTATTATATCACCTTTTTTGGCTTTTTTAATATTTTTCCTATCCTCAGATCTTAATTTACTAATTTTTCCAAATATAACCCCAGTGTTTTTACCTGTCATAGAATATTTATCATTAATACTTATATTATATGCTTGTAATAATATTTCAGCAACTTTTATTTTAGGATAATAGTGTTTTACTATACCTGCGAATATTTTTTCTTCAGTAGCTTGACTATTACTACTAGCAGACCATTCTTGTAGTTTTTTACCAAGATAATATCCATCACTTAATCCCCTATTAAAAACCCTTTTTAATTCTTTCTCAAATTTTATTTTATCTTTTTCTGTATATTTATCTTTTTTTATTAATTTAATAGCTTTATTATATGTATTTACAACAGTAGCTACATATTCTGGCGACCTTCCTCTACCTTCTATTTTTAAAGATTTAACACCTAGCGATATTATTTTATCTAAAAAGCTAATAGTACAAATGTCTTTGGGGCTCATTACATAGTTGTTATCTATAATTAATTCTTGATTTGTTTCACAGTCACTAACTTTATACTTTCTTCTACATAATTGTCTACAAGCACCTCTGTTAGCAGAAGAGTTATGTTGATAAATACTCATTGAACATCTACCAGATATAGCTATACATAAAGCTCCGTGTATAAACACTTCTATTTCAATTAATTTACCTTTAGGACCTTTTATTTTTTGTTTTTTAATTTTTTTGATTATATTTTCTATTCTTTCTAAATTTAATTCTCTAGCTAAAACTATTCTATCAACAAACTGAGAATAGAATTTAACAGTCTCAATATTTGATATAGATAATTGTGTAGAAGCGTGTACTTCCATATTTATATTTCTAGCATATTGCATAGCAGCAATATCGAAAACAATCAAAGCGGTTACTTTGTATTTTTTAGCATCGTCTATTATTTTTTTCATTAATAACAAATCATTGTCATATAGTATGGTATTGATTGTTAAATAACTTTTTACTTTATTTTCTATACAAATTTTAGTTATTTTTTTTAAATCTGTGTTATCAAAATTAGCCGCAGAAACAGCACGCATATTTAATTGATTTATACCAAAATAAATAGCGTTAGCACCATTTTTAATTGCAGCACGTAATGATTCATATGAACCAGCTGGAGCCAATAATTCTATATTGTTTCTCATAATAAATAAATTAAACTATATATTAAGTATTTTGTCTATATAAATACCGTAACCAAGGATTAATTGCAATATTGAGGGCTGAGGTGTTGTTTACAGCTGCCCTGTCTTGTTCGGGCGACTTTCAACATCGCCCTCCCAAATCGTTGTAGTGGCGCTGAGGATTCTCCGCATCCCAGCTCTTGTCTTGCTCACTTTTTCCTCTCCTTAGGGTTAAAAACATAACGAACACTTAATATATTATTACACACTATATTTATAGTTTTGTCAAGAGCATATATATGATTGAAATTGTTGTTAAAGTTTGCTAGTATTAAGTGTATGATAGCATATATAAAAGGAGAGGTAATTCAAAAAAATGAAAGATCGGTTATTGCACTTGTTGGTGGTATTGGTTATGAGGTTTTTTTAATTAATGATGATTTAGAAAAGATAAAAAAAGGTAAAGAATATGAATTACATATATACCCACACATAAAAGAAGATATGTTTGATTTATATGGCTTTAAAGACACAGAACAACTAGATTTTTTCAAAAAGATTATATCAATATCAGGAATTGGGCCCAAAAGTGCCCTTAATATACTATCTTTAGCAGATATACACGATTTAAAAAGAGCAATTAGTAGCGAAGACGCTTCTTTTCTACAAACAGTATCTGGTATAGGTAAAAAAACAGCAGCTAGAATTGTATTAGAGCTAAAAGAAAAAATTGTAACAGAGCTTTTAGATAATGAGATAGAAAAACAAGGATCAGGACAGGTTATAGAAGCATTGATATCTTTAGGATATAAAGAAATAGATGCTAGAGACGCCAGTAGAAGGGTACCAGATGATATACAAGAATTATCAGAAAAGATTAAAATAGCATTAAAAGAAATAAACAAGTAAAATGAAGGTTTTAGTTGAAGATAATAATTATGATGATTTTTTAAAAAATAGATTTTTATCTGGTTCTTTTTTACAAAGTAGTTATTGGAAATATTTTCTAAAAAAACAAAATAAAAGATACTGGCAATTAGCAGTTATAGACAACAATGAAACGATTGCTGTTTGTTTAATTTATGAAAACAAACTACCATTTGATAGAAGTTATATTTATTCTCCCAAAGGACCTATTTTTCTTCCAAATTTAAGTGGGGAACAAAAAAAAGAAGCTTTAGAATTAATATTATCAAAAGCAAGAGATATAACTATTAAAACAAAAAAGAAAGAAGAAGTATTTTTTAGACTAGAAACAGAAGAAAATAAAAATATTTATGATTTTTTAATTAAAACAAACGATATTCAACCTAGAGACACTTTAGTTTTAGGTTTAAAAAAAGATATTAAAGAATTATTAAGTGAAATGCACCAGAAAACTAGATATAACATTGGTTTAGCTAACAGAAGGGGTGTTAAGGTAGTTTTTAGTAAAAAGAAAGAGGATATAAAATATTTTCTTGAGGTTATAAAAAAGACAGCAAGTAAAAAACAGATAACCATTCATTCAGATGAATATTATAAGCTACTTTATTACACATTAATTGAAAAAGGTGTTGGACAATTATGTTTGGCAAGTGTTAATAATAATATTGTTGCTGCTAATCTAATAATTAATTTTGGTAATACAGTAACATACCTACACGGTGGAACAGATTATAGTTTTAGAAAATATATGGCTCCATATTTATTACAATGGGAAACAATAAAACAAGCAAAAGAAAAAGGGTTTTCTTTTTATGATTTTTGGGGTGTAGCCCCTGAAGATGGTTCTAAAACAAAGTGGAGCGGTATAACTAGATTTAAGAAAGGCTTTGGTGGTGATATTATCACTGGCCCAGGAACATATGATATGGTGTATGATAAACAAATGTATTTTATATATAACCTATTTAAAAAAATTAAGAAAATAATAAAAAAATGATTAAAAAAGTATTAATTTCTGCAGCTGGCAGGGGTAGTAGAATGTTAGATTTAGCTAAAGATAAACCAAAGCATTTAATCGAGGTAAATGGAAAACCTTTTTTATATTATTTATTAAATAATTTAAAAAAAGCTGGTTTTGAAGAAATAATAATGGTGGTTGGCTACAAAAAAGAATTTATGGATAAGTTTTTAGAAGATTATGGTAAAGAATTTAATGTAACCCTAGTGAATCAGTTTGATATATTAGGAGAAGATAGATATGGTACAGCCTGCCCATTGGAGTGCACTAAAAATATTCTAAAGGACGAAAGCTTTTTAGCTGTTTATGGAGATAATCTATACTCAGTAGAAGACCTAAAAAGATTTAATATTGATGATGATTATTGTTATATAGCAGGACTATCACACGAGGAACCACAAAGCTACGGCGTGTTAGAAGTAGATGAAAAAGGGCTTTTAAGGGGCATTGTAGAAAAACCAAAAGAATATGTTGGTAATTTAATTAATACTGGTTTATATAAATTTACTTCAGACGTTTTTAAATATTTAGATCAAATTAGTTTATCACCAAGAGGAGAATATGAATTAACAGATGTGGTTGATATATTAGCAAAGAAAGGAAAAATGAAAGTAAAAGACTTAAGGGGTATATGGTTAGATTTTGGTAAGCCACAAGATATTACTAAAGCAGAAGAATATTTAAGTAGTAAAAATGATTAAGATAATAATAAAAAAAATAATACCAAAGAAAATAATTTTATTATATCATTGGTTTTTATCAAAGTTAGCTTCTTTATACTACAATAATCCCAGTAAGAAAATTATAGTAATAGGTGTAACAGGTACAAATGGTAAAACAACCACCGTAAACATTATTTCTCAACTACTAGAATGTTTAGGAGATAAAACAGGGTTAGCTTCTACTGTTAATTTTAAGGTTGGTGATAAAGAATGGTTAAATGATAAGAAGATGACCATGCTTGGTAGATTTCAAACACAAAAATTATTAAAGCAAATGGTAGATAGTAAATGTAAGTATGCGATTATAGAAACGTCTTCACAGGGCATAGAACAACACAGACATAGCGGAATTAATTATGATATAGTTATTTTTACAAATCTAACACCAGAGCACATAGAGGCTCATGGTAGTTTTGAAAACTATAGAGCTGCTAAAGAACAATTATTCGAACATTTAAGCAAAAGTAAAAAGAAAGTAATAGATAATAAAAAAATAGATAAGATTATTATATCCAATGCAGATGATAAAGAAACAGAAAGATTAAAAAAATATAAAATAGATAAATTTGTAACATACGGCTTTAACAATAATTCAGATTACAAGGGAAAAACTTTAAAATTAGATAATGGTTTGGTCTCTTTTTCTTTAAATGACTATGATATAAAAACAGAATTTTTAGGAGAGTTTAATGGGTATAATGTATTAGCAGGTATAATAGCAGCACTTTCTTTGGGTTTTAATATGAATAGTATTATTAAATGTAAATTAAAAGGAGTTCCAGGAAGACAAGAATTTATTAATCAGAGACAAGATTTTAAGGTTTTAATAGACTATGCTCCAGAACCAGAAAGTTTAAAACAATTATATAAAGCACTAAAAAATTTGCCTAAGAATAGACTAATTCATATTTTAGGCTCTTGTGGCGGAGGAAGAGATAAGGCTAGACAACCCATATTGGGTAATTTAGCGGGTAATAATGCAGATATAGCTATTGTAACTAACGAAGATCCGTATGATGATAATCCAATGGACATTATAAATAATGTAGCAAAGGGAGCTGAAAAATCAGGAAAAAAGATAAATAAAGATTTATTTAAAATTGAAGACAGGGGTAAAGCAATAGAAAAAGCACTAAAATTAGCCAAAAAAAACGATTTAGTATTAATAACTGGGAAAGGATCAGAACAATTTATTTGTATTGCTAACGGTAAAAAGTTAAAATGGGACGATAGAACAGCAGTAAAAAGGGCATTAAACACCACAGTATAGTCATAATTGTGGATAACTTGTAGGTAAACAGCAATAAATGTGTATAGTCTTTGCTAAAACAAGATAAAATAAACAAATAATTTGACAAGTGTTTAAAAGTATATATATAATAAGGTGGCCTATATTAGCTAAAAAAATAATAATTCTTTCTTTTTTATTATATTAAACAAAAACACTTGACAAAGGTAATTTTTTTTGGTAGCATATAGCTATGATTTTTTCTAAGACTATTATATTTTAGTCTAATAATAAATTTAATAACTGACCCGCAAAGGGGTGAGTTTATTTTTTGTGCGTTTGAAATAAATAAAATAATATAACAGACTTTTATACAAGTCTTGACTAATTAATTAGCAAACAATATATGTCCCAAGCAAAAACACAAACTCGTAAATTTTTCACACCGTTACGAGAGGCTGTTAGTCTTCCAGATTTAATAGAAGTACAAAAGAAGTCATACACATGGTTTCTTGAAAAAGGACTAAAAGAACTTTTTGAAGAAGTCTCCCCTATTAAAGACTTTATAGGAAGAGATTTAGAGCTTTCTTTTTTGGAACATTATTTAGACGAAGCTAAGTTTAATGAGGTAGAAGCAAAAAATAAAAACATTACATATGAAGCTCCCTTAAGAGTCAATATTCGTTTAAACAATAAAAGAACCAATGAGGTTAAAGAGCAAGAGATATATCTAGGAGACTTTCCTTTAATGACTGAAAGAGGAACTTTTATTATAAACGGAGTAGAAAGGGTTATTGTTTCCCAATTAATTAGAAGCCCTGGCGTGTTTTTTTCTTCCGAAACACTTAAAGGAAGAAGTTGTTATGGTGCTAAGGTTATTCCAAACAGAGGAGCTTGGTTAGAAATAGAGACAGATGGTAATAATATTATTTATGTAAAAATTGATAGGAAAAGAAAAGTCCCAGTAACAGCACTATTAAGAGCGTTTGGGTATGATAGCGATAAGGAAATAATAGACTTGTTTAAAGATGTTGATAATCACCCAGAAGTAAGTTTTATTAAAACAACGATAGAAAAGGATGTTTCAAGTAATGAAGCAGAAGGACTAAAAGAAATATATAAACGTATTAGACCTGGTGATTTAGCTACTACAGAAAATGCTAAGAGTTTAATACACTCTATGTTTTTTGATTTTGATCGTTATGATTTTAGTCGTGTTGGTAGGTATAAAATAAATGCACGATTTTCCCTTGATGTTCCAAACAACAAAGAAACAAGAATTTTAAGAAAAGAAGACTTGGTTTTAGTTGTAAAAGAAATAATTAGACTTAATTTGTCTCAAGATGAAGCAGATGATATTGATCATTTAGGAAATCGTAGAGTAAGGTCTGTTGGTGAACTTATTCAAAATAGACTTAGAATAGGGCTAGCTAGAATGGAAAGAATAATTAAAGATAGAATGAGTACCCTTGATATGGTTAATTTAACACCTAACCAACTTATCAACGCTAGGCCAGTAATAGGAGTTGTTAAAGAGTTTTTTATGAGCTCTCAACTTTCTCAGTTCATGGATCAAGTAAACCCATTAGCAGAGCTAGAACATAAAAGACGTTTATCAGCCATGGGGCCTGGAGGACTGTCAAGGGAAAGGGCTGGTTTTGAGGTTAGGGATGTACATAGAACTCATTATGGAAGAATTTGTCCAATAGCCACCTCAGAAGGACCTAATATTGGTTTAGTAGGACACTTAGCTTCATATGCTAGGGTTAATGATTTTGGGTTTTTAGAAACACCGTTTAGAAGAGTTTTACACGACGTAGATAATAGTATTAAAATAATTACAGGAAAAATAGCTAGGGTTGATATAAAAAACCATAAAACAAAAAATACCATTGTTGTTGCTGGAGAAACAATTAACGCAACTAAAGCAAAAGAGATATCTAAGACAGATTTAGAAATAATTCCAATAAAACCAATTGTTACTAATGAAATAGTATATTTAGATGCTTTTGAAGAAGAGAAATATAACACAACCGCAGCCACTACAATTATTGATGATAACGGATATTTTGTAGAAGAATATGCCGATATTAGAATTAATGGTCAACCTAGTTATGAAAAAGTAGAAAAGATAGACTTAATGGATGTTGCACCTAATCAAATTATTAGTATCGCGACATCTTTAATACCATTTTTAGAACATGATGACGCTGTTCGTGCTTTAATGGGAACAAACATGCAAAGACAGTCAGTTTCAGTTATTAGACCACAAGCACCTATTGTTGGCACTGGTGTTGAGTCTAAGGCAGCGGCTGACTCTGGGCAAGTTATTCTAGCAAAAGAAGATGGTGTTGTTACCATGGTGGATAGTAATACAATTGAGGTTACTAGTAAAAAAGGAAGCGTTGAGACATATAGGTTAAATAAGTTTTCTAGATCTAATACTTCTACAAGCATGAATCAACATACAATTGTTGATAAAAAAGACAAGATTAAAAAGGGTCAGGTTATTGCTGATGGTGCCGCAACAGACCATGGTGAACTTGCATTAGGACAAAATATGCTTGTAGCATACATGACTTGGTCTGGTGGTAATTATGAGGACGCTATTTTAATTTCAGAAAGAGTAGTTAGAAATGATAATTATACATCTATTACAATTGAAGACTATTCAATTGATATTAGAGATACTAAACTTGGACCAGAAGAAATAACCAGAGACATCCCTAATGTAAGTGAGGAAAAATTAAAAGATTTAGACAGAGAGGGCATTGTAAGAATTGGCGCTAACGTTTCTTCTGGGGATATTTTAGTAGGAAAAATAACACCAAAAGGAGAAACAGAACTTTCAGCTGAAGAAAAACTATTAAGAGCAATATTTGGTGAAAAGGCTAAAGATGTTAGAGACACTTCTTTGTATTTAAAACATGGAGAAAGGGGTAAGATTATAGACATAAAGGTATTTTCTAGAGATAAGGGTGATAAGCTTCCAGCTGGAGTTATTAAAACAATACAGGTAACAGTAGCCCAGCTTAGAAGAATACAAATAGGTGATAAGATGGCAGGTAGACACGGTAATAAAGGTGTTATATCCAGAATTGTTCCGGACTCTGATATGCCATTTTTAGAAGATGGTACACCCGTTGATATAATTTTAAATCCTTTAGGTGTTATATCTAGAATGAACCTAGGTCAGTTATTAGAAGTTCATTTAGGCTTAGCCGCTAATAAGCTTGGATATAATGTAGCAGCACCAGCATTAAATGGAATTTCAGAAGAAAAAATTAAAGAAGAATTGAAAAAAGCAGGTTTCCCAGAAGATGGTAAACTTCAATTATGTGATGGAAGAACAGGTAAACCATTTGATAATAAAACAACAGTTGGTTATGCTTATATGTTAAAATTAAATCATTTAGTAGAAGATAAAATACATCAACGATCTATAGGTCCTTATTCTTTGGTTACACAACAACCATTAGGAGGTAAGGCACAGTTTGGTGGTCAAAGGTTTGGAGAAATGGAAGTATGGGCGTTAGAGGCGTATGGTGCAGCTAGTACGCTACAAGAAATGATTACTATTAAGTCTGACGATGTATTAGGAAGATCTAAGGCCTATGAAGCTATAATAAAAGGAGAAGAAATCAAAAGGTTGGATATACCAGAATCATTTAATGTGTTGGTTAGAGAATTAAAAGGCCTTGGTTTAGATGTTGAATTAATTGGTGAAAGACAAAGGAAAATAGAAGACACTAGTTATAGTAAGGTTGATTTAGTAGAAAAAGAAGCACCAAATAAAGATAAAAAAGAGTAATATAAATAAAACATAATTTAAATATATGCCTACACCATCATCAACAAAAACAACGTTTATGGCAAGAGACAAAAACACCGTCTTAGACTTTGATGCCATTAAATTAAAATTAGCCTCACCAGAAGATATATATAAGTGGTCTTTTGGAGAAGTGTTAAAACCAGAAACAATTAACTATCGTACACAAAAACCAGAAAAAGATGGACTATTTTGTGAAAAAATATTTGGCCCTACAAAAGATTGGGAATGCTATTGTGGTAAGTACAAGAGAATAAAACACAAAGGAGTTACTTGTGATAAGTGTGGTGTGGAAGTGACTAGAGCAATAGTAAGACGTGAGCATATGGGTCACATTGATTTAGCTGTTCCAGTTTCACACATTTGGTTTTTAAGAGGCGTGCCTTCAAAGATAGGGTTGATACTTGATTTAAGCGTACAGTCATTAGAAAAGGTTATTTATTTTGCATCTTTTATAATAACCAAGGTAGATGAAAAGGAAAGAAAAACAACAATAGAGCAAATTAAAAATGAATTAGACAGCAAAAGAAAACAAATCAATAATGAGTTTAAACAAAGAATAAAAGAAAGAAACGATAAAAAGGTTAAGTTCATAGCTAATGGAGAAAAAAAAGAAAAGGTTGCAAAAGAAACAGAGCAAGAATTGATGAACTTAAATGTTGCCAAGATAGATAAAATTAAAACATTAGAAGAGGCAGCAGACACAGCACTTAAAGAACTTAAAACACTTAAAGAGTTACAAATTGTTTCAGAAACAAAATACCAAGAACTAGCATTACGATATGGTCATGTTTTTGAGGCAAGTATTGGCGCAGAAGCAATTAGAAGGCTTTTAAAAAGCGTAAATTTAAAAGAGACATATAATTATTTAGAAAAAGAAATTGAAACATCAATTGTCTCTAAGAAAAAGAAGTTAATAAAAAGATCTAGATTAATTAAAAGTCTGTTAACAAATAATATTAAACCAGAGTGGATGGTATTAACAGCTGTTCCAGTTATACCACCAGACTTAAGACCAATGGTGCAGTTGGATGGAGGGCGATTTGCATCTTCAGATCTTAACGATCTATACAGAAGGGTAATTAATCGTAATAATCGTTTAAAAAGATTAAAAGCTTTAAACGCTCCTGAGGTTATTCAAAGAAACGAGAAAAGAATGTTGCAAGAAGCGGTAGATGCTTTAATAGACAACAATGCTCGTCACGGTAAAACAGTAACAGCTGCTACTGGACAAAAAAGAACTCTAAAAAGTATTGCAGATATGTTAAAAGGTAAGCAGGGTCGTTTTCGTCAAAACCTTTTAGGCAAAAGAGTTGATTATTCTGGTCGTTCAGTTATTGTTGTTGGCCCTCATTTAAAATTACATCAATGCGGACTACCAAAAACTATGGCATTAGAATTGTTCCGCCCTTTTGTAATTTCTAAGTTAATAAAACAAGAGTTAGTTCATAATGTAAGAAGTGCAAATAGATATATTGAAGCTAGTCATCCAGAGGTTTGGGCTATTTTAGAGGATGTTATTAAAGAAGCTCATGTTATGTTAAATCGTGCTCCTACTTTACATCGTTTAGGCATTCAATCTTTTCAACCAGTATTAATAGAGGGTAAAGCAATACAACTACACCCATTAGTTTGCTCTGCTTTTAATGCTGACTTTGATGGAGATCAGATGGCTGTTCATGTTCCAATAACAGAAGACGCTAAGAAAGAAGCGGCTACATTAATGTTATCTACTAATAATTTGTTAAAACCAGCAACTGGAGATCCTGTAACAGTACCAAGCCAAGATATGGTTTGGGGTTCTTATTACCTAACATATATAAATGATAAAGATAAGGCTACTAAAATATTTTCTGATGAAGAAGAGGCAGAAAGAGCATTTTCTATGGAAGTTATAAAACTACAAGAACCTATAAAAGTAAGAATAGCCAGAGAAGATAATAAGATATTAGAAACATCCATTGGTCGTATTTTATTTAATAGGGTGTTGCCTAAAAAAATGGCATATATTAATAAGGCGTTAGACAAAAGAGAACAAAAGAAAGTAGTAGCAGAGTCTTTTAGACGTTTTTCATATAAAGATACCATTGTATTATTAGACAAAACGAAAGAAACGTCATTTAAATATATTACTCTTTCAGGACTATCATGGGGAATGAATGATGTTCCTAAATTAAAAATAAAAGAATCTTTAATTAAAAAAGGAGAAAAAAACGTAGAAGAAATTAAAGAACAATATAATAATGGTCTATTAACCAATAAAGAAAAATATGTAAAAATTATTGAGGTTTGGTCAGGTGTTAAAAATAATATTACAGAAGAAAGTCAAAAAATATTTAATCCACAGAGTTCTGTTGCTGGTATAATTAGTTCTGGAGCAAGAGGAACATGGTCACAGATAATTCAAATTATGGGTATGAAAGGATTAGTTGTTAGTCCTTCTGGCGATATTATTGAATTGCCTGTAAAGGCTAATTTTCAGGAAGGTCTTGATGTTTTGGAATATTTTATATCAACACATGGAACGCGTAAGGGGTTATCAGACACTGCCTTACGTACAGCTAGTGCGGGATATTTAACAAGAAGACTTGTTGATGTTTCTCAAGATCAAGTTATTTTAGAAAAGGATTGTAAAGATAAGGATGGTTTAATTATTACAAAAGAAGAAAGTAAAGAAATTAATGAAACACTAGCAGAAAGGATAATAGGTCGTATTTTAGCAGAAGAAATTAGAGACCCCAAAACAAAAAAGATTTTAATTAAAAAAGGAATACTTGTTAATAAAAAGGACGTAGAAAAAATTAGTGATATTGATATTAATTATGTAAAAATAAGATCTTTGTTAACTTGTAAATCTTCTCGTGGTTTGTGTCAGAAGTGTTATGGTTATGATCTTGGGTATAATAAACCAGTAGAAATAGGTACAGCGGTTGGTGTTGTGGCGGCACAAAGTATTGGAGAGCCAGGCACACAGTTAACAATGAGAACATTTCACACTGGTGGTGTAGCAGGTGGTGATATCACACAGGGTCTGCCAAGAGTAGAAGAGCTTCTTGAAGCTAGGAACCCTAAGAAAAAAGCTATTCTTGCACCAGTAGCAGGTATAGTAGAATTTGATGATGGAGACAAATTAGTATCTAAAGAACAGAAAATTATTAAAATAATTCCACAAGAAACCAGAATTGAAACATATGATATAGACCCTAAAACAGAAATTAAAGTTGAAGATGGTGAAGAAGTTAAAAAAGAACAAACAGTTTTAATTGTTAATAAAAAGTCAATCAGAACTAATTTAAACGGACTTGTTAAATTAAGCAAGAAAGAACTGAAAATTATTAGTAGTGAGAATGAACCAGTAGAGGTTATTGTTCCCGCAGGCTATAATTTATGGGTTAAAAACAAAGATATTGTAAACGAGGGACAAGAAATGACAGATGGTAGTATTGATCTTAGGGAATTGTATTCCTTAAAAGAAAAAATAGATGTTCAAAAGTATATTATAAAAGAGATTAAACATATTTATTCTTCTCAAGGACAGAATTTAAATGATAAGCATGTGGAGTTGATAGCTAGACAAATGTTTTCTAAGATTTTAGTTACAAACATTGGAGACACCAACCTATTACCAGGAGAAATTATAACCTCTGCTCATTTTAGCGAAATTAATGATGGTGTAAAAGGTGAAAAAGCAACAGGAGAGATATTGTTATTAGGTATTACAAAGGCCGCACTAACATCAGACTCTTTCTTATCAGCAGCATCTTTCCAAGAAACAGCAAGAGTTTTAATTGATGCTGCTATTACGGGTAAAGTAGACCACCTAAGAGGACTTAAAGAAAATGTTATTATAGGTAGAAAGATACCAGCTGGTACAGGATTTAAGAAGTAGATATATAAAAGAGATAAAAACAAACAGCAACCCCTTATTTTAGGGGTTGTTTTTGCTTTATTTTTACTTGTAAATATGGTAAAATACATTATACTTAATAGGTTGTGTAATTATAATATGAGGAAAAAAAATAAAAGATACAAAAAAGAAAAAAAACAAGAAAGTTGGCATTTAAGCAGTGAGGCTAAGAGTGGAATTTTTACAATTATAATCTTTGTTATTGCCTTTCTAGGATTATTATCAATATTTGATTTAGCGGGTAGATTAGGTCAGATGTTAAATATTGTTCTTGGGTATTTGTTTGGTTCAGCAGACATTGTCTTTATCTTAATATTATTAATATTAGGGTATATATTATTTAAAACTAGAAAAGAGTTTTTAAGAAAAACAATATACATTGGGTTGTCTATGATAGTTGTATCCATTACTGGCCTTTTAAATTTTCTTGTTAATGAATTTACTTTTATAGAGATTACAAAAGAAGGAATAGGTGGTGGTGCTTTTGGCTTTGCTGTTGGAGGGTCATTAGAAGCTATTCTTGGTATTTGGGGCGCATTAATAATATTAATAGCTATATTTTTAATAGGTATATTTTTAGCCTTTAATACTTCTTTCAATGATATAAAAGAAAGGGCTAAATCAGCTGGTATTTTGAAAGAAAAGTTTTTACCAGACCAAGATGAATATGATTATGCAGACAATGAAGAGAACGAACTAGAAGATGAACCAGAAGAAGAGGTTATTGAAGAGGAAACTATAGATGCTCCAGAGGATGAATTAGAAGAAAAAATAAATATTGAGTATGAATATGATGAAGAACAAGAAGTAAAAGAAAAACAAAATACTAAAATAGAAATTCCACTTAGCTTGTTGTCAGATTCTTCTACTAAACCAGACTCGGGTGATATTAAAGCTAATATGAACAAAATACAAAAAACATTTGATAGTTTTGGAATAGAAGTAAGCATGGTTGATGTTAATGTTGGTCCTACTGTTACACAGTATACTTTACGTCCTGCTGACGGTGTTCGTTTATCTCAGATGTTAACACTGCAAAACGATATTGCACTATCATTAGCCGCGCATCCTCTTCGTATGGAAGCACCCATACCAGGTAAATCATTAGTCGGTATTGAAGTACCAAATCATACAGTTTCCACAGTTAAACTTAAAAGTGTTTTAGAAAGTAACGCATATAAAAAGCACAAAGGAAACTTAAAATTAACATTAGGTAAAAATGTATCTGGAGAATCTATTGTTGCAGATTTAACCAAAATGCCACACTTGTTAATAGCTGGGGCAACTAATTCTGGTAAGTCAGTAGCTATTAATAATATTATTGTTGGTTTAATACACCAATATTCTCACAAAGAGTTAAATTTTATATTAATAGATCCAAAAAGAGTAGAATTAGCAAGCTTTCAAGACATACCTCATTTAATAACCCCAGTAATCAATGATACAGATAAAGCAATTACTGCTTTACGTTGGGTTATAAAAACAATGCAAGAAAGATATAAGTTATTACAAGCAGCAAAGAAAAAAAATATACTTAGCTATAATAAAGCAGTAATAGTAAACAAACTATCATATATAGTAGTTGTTATTGACGAATTCTCTGCATTAATGTCTCTTGCTTCAAAGGAAATAGAGGCTGCTGTAGTAAGCTTAGCCCAACTAGGTAGAGCAGCGGGCATACACTTGATACTAGCGACACAACGACCTTCTGTTGATGTTATAACAGGCCTTATAAAAGCAAATATGCCATCAAGAATCGCATTTGCAGTTGCTTCTGCTACAGACTCTAAGACAATATTAGATTCTTCAGGTGCAGAAAAACTATTAGGAAATGGTGATATGCTATTTGTAACCTCAGACGCTTCTAAACCAAAAAGGATTCAAGGTGCATATATTACAGACGAAGAGGTTACAAGCGTTGTTAACCACCTTAAAGGACAAGCTGAACCAGAATACGACGATAGTATTATAGAGAAAACAACAAGTCGTGTACATGGCTTTAGTGTTGGTGGCGACAACGAAGATTCTTTTATGGAAGAGGCAAAAGAAATTGTGCTAAAAGCAGGTAAGGCATCAGCAACATTATTACAAAGGCATTTAAGAATAGGTTATCCAAGAGCAGCGTCTTTGCTAGACTCCTTAGAAGAAATGGGAGTGGTTGGTCCTGCTGAAGGGTCTAAGGCTCGTGAGGTTTTAATATCACAAGAAGATTTAGAAGAGAATTTTTCTTCAGTACTTGATAGTGAAGAGGAAGATTTAGAAGATGGTCTAGAATAAATTTTTATGTCTGGTTTTAAAAAAAAGAAAATAAATAAAGGTCAAACCTTATCTGATAAATTAAAGAAAGCGCGTTTAGAAAACGAGTTTTCTTTATTAGATCTACACATAAAAACTAATATACAATTAAAATATTTACAGGCATTAGAAGATGGTGACTACAAAAGTTTACCAGGTGATATTTATGCTCGTACATGGATTAAAATATGTGCTGATACCTTAGGTTTGTCTAGTAAAGAATTACTAGAAAATTATTTAGTAGAAAAAGAGACTATTAATAAAACAATTGTTTTAAAAAACAACGAAAGAAAAACAAACAAAATTAAACATAGCATTCTTAAACCCAATGCACTTAACTTTTTTATTATAGCCTTAGTAATAGTAGCATTATTAGGATATTTATCTTTTAAAATAGTTGATATAATAAAACAACCACAAGTTATTATCACAGAACCAGCTAATAATTTTAAAACAATTGATAATAATATATTAATAAAAGGAGACACAGAAACAGGAACAGAACTAAGCATTAATAATGAAATAATACTATTAGATGATGAGGGTGGGTTTGAAAAAAGAATTAATTTATCAACGGGCTTGAATAATTTAATAATAAGTGCTAAAAAGAAACATAGTAGGACATACAGCACAGAGTTAATTATATTCAGAGAGTCCTTGGAAGAAGAAAATAATTAGTAACAAGCAAACAATACAGGCTGGTTTGCTGAATAAGGAAAGTAAAATTATGGCAAAAAAGAAAGAAAAAAATGATCAAAACATAAAAACAGCTATAGGCCAAATACGTGAACGTTTTGGTGAGGGCTCTATTATGAAACTTGGTGAGGCTAAGGCAATGAATGTTGAGTCAATTAGCACTGGTTGTCTATCTTTAGACATAGCATTAGGTATTGGCGGGGTGCCAAAGGCTAGAATTGTAGAAATATATGGTCCAGAATCATCTGGTAAAACAACATTAGCACAACATATAGTTGCAGAAGCACAGAAAGAAAACAAAGTAGCTGCTTTTGTTGACGCAGAGCATGCTTTAGACCCTGATTATGCTAAAAAAATAGGTGTTAATATTGATGAACTATTAATATCACAACCAGACACAGGAGAACAAGCTCTTGATATTGTAGAAACACTAGTTCGTTCTGGCGGTGTTGATGTTATCGTAGTAGATTCAGTAGCCGCTTTAGTACCTAAAGCAGAAATAGAAGGAGACATGGGTGCTTCTCATATGGGGTTACAAGCTCGTTTAATGAGCCAAGCATTAAGAAAGTTAGCAGGCATTGTTCATAAGAGTAATACAATGGTTATATTTATTAACCAGATTAGAATGAAAATAGGTGTATTTTTTGGTAACCCAGAAACAACCACAGGAGGAAATGCATTAAAGTTTTATTCTTCTGTTAGAATTGAAGTTAGACGATCTGCTCAAATAAAACAAGCAGAAAAAATTATTGGTAATCAGGTTAAAGCCAAGATAGTTAAAAATAAGGTAGCTGCACCATTCAAAACTACCGTATTTGATATTATGTATAATGAAGGGATATCTATTTCAGGGGACATCTTAGATACTGGTTTAACATTTGGTGTAATACAAAAAGCTGGCAACTCATACTCTTATGGAGACATAAAACTAGGGGTAGGCAGAGAAAATGCAAAAAGATATCTTAAGGAAAATAATAAATTAATTAAAGAGATAAGAGAAAAAATCTGGAAAGAACACAAATCTGCCGAAGCTTAAATTATAGTATATAGTATAAAACAACCATCTTTGATGGTTGTTTTTTTTGCTAGTAATTAGTATAATTTCATTAACAATATATAATAATAAAATGTCAGTAGCTAATAAAATATTTACTAACACATTGTGGCAAGTAATCATACGAATTACTAGTATTATAGTAGGTGTTTTTAATATAGCATTAATTACAAGAATATTAGGGCAGTCAAACTTTGGTTTTTATACTACTATATTTGCTTTTGTACAGATGTTCATGGTTCTTTCTGATTTAGGATTATACCTAGTTTTATTACGTGAGATTTCAGCAACTAAAGATAGAATTAAAGAAAATAAAATTGTAAACAATATTTTTACTATTCGTGTTTTATCTTCCGCTTTTATTTTATTACTTATACCGATTGTTATTCAATTCTTCCCATACCAAGAAGAGGTAAAAACCGGAGTAGTTTATTTTATGGCTGCTTTCTTTTTTCAAAGTTTAATTTCTACTTTAAGTGCGGTTTTTGCTAAAAAGCTGGATATGCCAAAAGTTGTAATAACAGATATTAGTAGTAAGATTATTTATCTTTCAATATTAGTGTACTATTTTAATAGTATTAGTTTAAATTTTGTTTTATTATTTAATTCTATTACTCAAGGAACTGCATTTATATTATTATATATATTTTTAAGAAAGTATGTTGTCTTGGGTTTTGCTTGGGACTTTAAGTACTGGAAAAAGATTTTTTATTATGCTTGGCCATTAGCAATTACTGTAGTTTTAAACTTAGTATACTTTAGAGCTGATACATTAATACTTTCTGCATTTCAAAGTTCATCAGAAGTGGGTCTATACGGTGCCCCTTACAGAGTTTTAGAGGTTATTGCTACCTTCCCACATATGTTTTTAAGTTTAATGCTTCCGTTATTTACTGCAGCTTGGTTAAATAAAAATTTAGATAAATTAAAAAAAGTTTGCCAGTATAGTTTTGATTTTTTTAGTATTATAACTATGGGTATGATAGGCTTGGTATGGCTAGTTAGTAAAAGGGCAATGATTATATTAGCGGGCGAAGATTTTGCTATGTCTGGTGGTATCTTAAACATTTTAATTGTAGCAACAGCAGCAATTTTCTTTGGTACACTATTTATTTATTTAGTAGTTGCTCTACAGGCTCAAAAACAAATGATTAAGTATTTTTTCATTACAGCTGTTTTAGCTATAGTAGCTTATTTTATATTTATACCAATATATTCTTACTGGGCAGCAGCAATCATTACATTAATAGTTGAAATTTTAATTGTATTTTTTGCATATATTGTTATTAATAAGAATGTTAAGATAAGGCTTAATTATATTGTTTTAAAGAAAAGTATATTAGCAGGATTTTTAGCTTTTATTATATCTTGGTTTATAAAAGACATTAATTTTATTTTAACTGTGATTGTTTTTTCATTCATTTATTTATCAGTACTATATTTAAGCAAGGCAATACCTAAAGAATTATTTAAGAAATTATTAACCAAAGATATATGATAGAGTGGGTAATAGCAATTATATTTTTATCTTTATTTTCTTATTTTTGTTATAAAAATATAGTATATGGTTTAAGTATTATTATTATATTATTGCCTAGTTATTTATTCCGCTTGTCTTTTTTTAATTTACCAACCACTTTTTTAGAATTAATGATTCTTTTGTTGTTTATTATTTGGTTAATAAAAGATAAACAATACTCAAGAATTAATTTTACTTTTAGTAAAAGATCTGAAAACAGAATACCAAAAACATTAAGGATTTTATTATTATTATGGCTTTTAGTTAGTTTAATTGGTTTATTTGTTAATCTTGCTTACTCAACAATTGGTTTATGGAGAGCATATTGGCTAGAGCCAATGATGTTTTTCTTGGTGTTTATATATTCTGTTAATAGTAAAAAAGATTTAAAATATATTATTAATTCTTTTTTAATTTTAATTTCTTATTTATTTATAATTAGTATTTTTCAATATTTTACTGATTGGAATCTTTTACCAGAATATAATTACCCTAATGAAAAAAGATTAACAGCTATTTTTTCTTACCCAAATGCTTTAAGTTTATTACTTGCCCCATTAATTGCTTTTATAGCTGGATTGTGGTTATCATCTAAGCATAAAGTAAAAAACATTATATATTTTGTAGTTTCTTTAGGTGGTTTTAGCTTAATTTGTTTGACCAAAAGTCACGGAGCTATCTTTGCTCTATTATTATCATTGTTATTTTATGTATTTATTTCTAAAAATATACAAAAAAGAATAAAACTTTTTATTTTATTAATATTATCTATCGTATTATTTTTACCAGTAGTAAATAATCAGTATTTAAATATTAAACAGCAGCTATTTAATCCAGCTTTAAACTTAGAGGCAACATCTTTGGAAATACGAAGTAGCCAATGGCAAGAAACATGGGAGATGTTGCAAGAGGATTTTATTTTTGGTGCGGGCATTGGTGGTTATCAAGTTGCTATAGATCAATATCATAAAGTAGACTGGCTAGAAATATATCTTTATCCTCATAATATTTTTTTAAACTTCTGGAGTGAAATTGGTTTGTTTGGTTTATTAGTCTTTCTATCTATTTTGATTTATACAGCATTTTTATTAAAAACTTTATTTCTTAAAAACCATAGACTAGGAGTTGCGTTATTAATGTCTTGGTTTGTTTGGTTTGTTCATGGGCTAGTAGATGTCCCATATTTTAAAAATGACATTAGTATTTTGTTTTTTATGTTACTTGCCCTAACTTTATTTTCAAATAATTCATTACAAAATAATGAAGATTAAATTATTTCTTGTAGCAATATTAGTATTAGGACTAGCTATTTTTTTGCATTTTAGTAATAAAGGTCTTGATCAAACAAAACGAGAATCTAGGTTACCGGGGTTATCTTTTGACTATTTTAAAGACAAGATAAAAAAACAAGAAGGATATGCAGTAAGTACAATAGTATTTACTGGAGATATAATGTTAGCTAGAAACGTAGATTATTTAGCTAAGAAAAATAATGATACATTTTATGCTTTTAAAAATATAGTTAGTTTTTTACAGTCTGCAGACCATACTATTGGTAATTTAGAAGGACCAATAATTAAAGATTACTTTAATGTTCCCACAGGTAGTTTTCGTTTTTCGTTTCCACCTTCAGTTGTTAATATATTGTCTCAAGCAGGTTTTGATATGTTCTCTTTAGCTAATAATCATATGTTAGACGCTGGTAAAGATGGCTGGCAAGAAACAAAAAAGCTTTTAAATGAATTTAACATTAATAGCATTGGTCAGCCATTTGATTCTGGCCAAGATAATGGAACTTTAGTAGAATTAAGTAATAAAAAAGTAATGTTATTTGGTTTGTATGCTTTTAATCATGATTTTTCTTCTTCAAAAGCCATTGAAAATATCAGCAGACAAACAAGTAGTGGGGTTATAGATATAGTTTTTGTTCATTGGGGTAGTGAATATCAACTAAAACATAATTATATACAAGAAGAACTAGCTCATTCTTTAATAGATCAAGGTGTAGATATGATTATTGGTCATCATCCCCATGTAGTTCAAGATATTGAAGAATATAATAATAGGTTAATTTTTTATTCTTTAGGTAATTTTATATTTGATCAGTATTTTTCTAAAGACACACAGCAAGGTTTAGTTTTAAAATTAAACTTAGGCAATATTAAAAACACAGTTGAGCTATTTCCAGTTAACATAATTAAATCACAGCCAGAATTAATGAAGGATAATAAAGATTTTTTAAATGCTTTGTCTGAAAGAAGCGGTAATGATTTAAAAAAAGACATTAAACAAGAAGTGATACAATTTATATATAATTAATATGTTAAAATCTCTTATTATAATCAAAAAAGTTTTAGTGCGCCCTTCAGTTATACTATTATTATTAGTTAATATCATTCCTTTATTTGGTGTTGTTTATTTTTCTTGGGACGTTTTTGCTATTATGTTTCTTTATTGGTTAGAAAGTGTTGTTATTGGTTTTTTTAATGTTTTAAGAATGATGAAGATTAATAATAATTCTTTGAATTCTCCGTTTATACCATTTTTCGTTGTTCACTTTTTAATTTTTATGTTTGTTCATCTGTTTTTTATTTTAATAATATTTAAACCTCATTTAAATGAGTTCAATTCTCAGATTGAGGGTTTTGTTTCATTGTTTCAATATTTTTCTCGTATTTTTATATCTTTCTCCTTTTTATTTCTTAGTCATGGAATATCTTTTGCATATAATTTTATACACAAAAAGGAATACAAAGGTTTAAGTTTAAAAAAACAAATGTTAATGCCATACCACAGGGTTGTTATAATGCATGTAGTTTTAATGCTTAGTAGTACCGTTATATCCAAACTAAACACAACTATTAATATCTCAGCTATTTTAATATTGGTAGGGTTAAAAATATTTTTTGATTTAATACTACACATTAAAGAACACTATACTACAATTTCACAAAATATATAATTTACAATTATTCTAATTTTTGGTATAATATGGATATATGAAAAAGATTAGAAAAGCAGTTATACCTGTTGCTGGTCTTGGCACTAGATTTTTACCAGCCACCAAGGCTCAACCAAAGGAAATGCTAACATTGGTTGATAAACCACTTATTCAATATATTGTTGAAGAAGCAGTAGCTTCAGGTATTGAAGAAATTATTTTTGTAACATCTTCTACTAAAAGAGCTATTGAAGACCACTTTGATCGTAGTTTTGAATTAGAATATAGGTTAAGGCAAAAGAGCAAAAAGGAAGAACTAAAAGAAATAGTAAATATTTCTAACATGGTTAATTTTGTATATATTCGTCAAAAAACACCTAAGGGTTTAGGACACGCAATATACACAGCCAAAGAACTAATAGGAGATGAACCATTTGCTGTTCTATTAGGTGATGACGTGATTGATTCTCGTGTACCAGCCATGAAGCAAATGATTAAGGTCTATGAAAAATATAATGATATAGTTGTTGGTGTAACAAAGGTAGCTAAAAAAGAAACTAATAAATATGGTATTATTGATCCATTAATTATTAATGATAAGATATCAGAAATTAAAAAAATGGTTGAAAAGCCTAAACCGGACAAAGCACCTTCTAGGCTAGCAATTACTGGAAGATATATTTTAACACCAGATATTTTTAAGTATTTATCTAAGGGTAAAAAAGGAGCTGGTGGTGAAATTCAATTAACAGACGCTATAGCAGAGCATATTAAGAAGAAAGCTGGTTATGCTTGTACATATGATGGTAAGTACTATGATTGTGGTAGTAAACTCGAGTTTATAAAAGCCATTGTAGACTTTGGTTTAAAAAGAAAAGAATTTAAACAAGCCTTGAAAAAACACATAAAGAATATTTGATATGAGATATAAAGTAATTACAATTTTAATATTATTTGTCTTCTTAGTTACTTCTGGTTTTGGTTGTAAATTTAACCCATTTAAAAAGGTACCAAAAGAATATAAACCCGTTACTTTAGAATATTGGGGTGTTTGGGATACGCAAAAAGAAATTAATCAAATAATTCAAACATACGAGTCAACGCACCCAACAGTAAGTATTAATTATAAAAATTTTAGATATGATGAATATGAAGATAAACTATTAGAGGGTTGGGCATTTGGTAATGGGCCTGATTTATTTGCTATTCCAGTTTCTTGGTTAAAAAAATATAAAGAGCACCTAGAACCAATGCCATCAAGCACTAAAATTCCAGTTCAAGAAACTAAGGGTACTATTAAAAAAGAAATAGTTACGGTGTTAAAAGCATTCAAAGGTTTATCTCCTTATGATATTAAACAACAATATGTACCCATTGTTTATGATAATGTTGTTATGGATAATAAGATTTATGGCCTACCATATTATTTAGATAGTTTAGTAACTTTTTATAATTCAGATTTATTAATAAAAGCAGGTATTCCAGAGCCCATAGAAGATTTTCATGATTTAGTTGAACAAACACCTAAGCTTACCAAAGCTGATCAAAGTGGGTATATATACCAATCGGCAGTAGCATTGGGTGGTACACATAATATACCTAGATTTTTTGATATTTTTTCTAGCATAATGTTACAAAACGGAGTGCAGGTCAAGGGGAGTAGCTTTGATCCGTTAGAAGATCGTAATTCAGAAGATAGGTTATTGGGAACATTTGGTTTTTATACTGACTTTGTAAAACCAGGAATGGCCAGTTATAGTTGGACAAAAGATAATCCAAATGCTTTTGAAATGTTTATCAATGGAAGATTGGCTTACTTTTTTGGTTATAGTTATCATGCGGATGATTTAAGAGAAAGAGGTGTTCAATTCCAATGGGATATAACAAACTTTCCACAAACAAGAGGTGCAGAAGGAACTAAGTATTATGCTAATTATTGGGTTAATGTTGTTTTTAATGGTTCTTCTAAAAAATCAGCTGCTTGGAATTTTATTCAAAGCTCCGCTAGTAAGAATACAATAAAAGATTTTTTAACAACAAATAAAAAACCAACAGCACTAAAATCTTTAATAAACAATCAATTAGAGGACAATAATTTAAAGATATTTGCTTCACAAGTATTAACAGCAGATAATTGGTATAATGGTTATGATTTTGAATTAGCAGAACAATATACTGCAGAGATTATAGATGGGATTACAGAAGGTAGATTTTCTATTGGTGGGAAAGAAAGCGTGTTAGAGTTATTTGTTAATCGTATTAACCAAACATATAAAAAATAATATATATAATATGAAAAAAAGTAAAAAAATATTAATTGTTTTAAGTCTTTTATTAATACCATTGTTTTCTAGTGCAGTTGAAAGTGTGCCATTGCCAGACCCCTTGGATGGTGTGGAGGCTTCTGGGTTAGTCGCTAACATGATTAATGGAATATTAGGTGTTGTAGGTGCGCTTGCTTTGTTTTTCTTTGTTTGGGGCGGTGTTTTATGGATGTCTTCTGGAGGTAATACAGAAAAAGTTAAAAAGGGTAGGGATTCAATAGTTTGGGCTATTTTTGGTCTGCTAGCTATTTTTGGTAGTTATGTGGTGTTAAATTTTGTTTTAACAGATTTACTTGCGCAATAATTGTAAAATTATATTTTTTAATGTATAATGTATATAATTATATAGAAAGATAAAAACATGAATAAATTAATTATTTTTTTATTACTTTTTATACCTATGGTTGCTATGGCCGGGGATGATTACTATGGTGTTAATTCTTTAATTGATAATCCGAATAAAGTCAATCTTGGTACAAAGTCATTACCAGAGACAATTGCTAGTGTTATAAACATTATTTTAGGTTTTTTAGGTATTCTTTCTACAGCTATTATATTATTAGGTGGTTTTAAATGGATGACCTCTCAGGGTAATGAAGAAAACGTTAAGAAAGCTAGAGAATTAATCGGAGCAGGTATAGTTGGTTTAGTAATAATATTATCTGCATATGCTATTTCTAGATTTGTTTTGAAAACTTTATATAATAAAACAGTGTTAACAACACCGTAATAGATAAGATACTTTTTAATATAAATAATATAAGAAAGGGGGTGACATAATGAATAAAATAATTACTTCTTTATTACTTTTTATGCCTATGATGGCATTTGCTCAAACTGCAGATGATCCTTTTGGTAGTAATGTTCTTGCTAATGAAGGGACTGCTCTTGGTACAAAGTCATTACCAGATACAATCGCTAGTATTTTAAATATTATTTTAGGTTTTTTAGGTATTCTTTCTACAGCTATTATATTATTAGGTGGTTTTAAATGGATGACCTCTCAGGGTAATGAAGAAAACGTTAAGAAAGCTAGAGAATTAATCGGAGCAGGTATAGTTGGTTTAGTAATAATATTATCTGCATATGCTATTTCTAGATTTGTTTTGAAATCTTTATATAATGAAACAATAGCTGTTTAAACAGCAGCATAAAGTCACAGAAATAGTTTTTATCTATTTTAGTCTAGACTATAGTAGGCTATGTAATTTAGTCTACTAGAGCGTATATTAAAAAATAAAAATATGGTGAAAATTAAAAGTAAGACAATTTATTTCCTTTCTTTGTTAAGCCTTATATTTTTGATACCTTCTATTTCTTTTGCAGTTGATACTGGTCTTGAGTCTGCAAAGGGTAATTTGCTGTCTGGAACTCTGCCAAGCATTATAGCACAAATTATAAATGGTTTGTTGTCTATTCTGGGCACACTTTTTATTGTTTTGATTATTTATGGAGGGTTTAAATGGATGACTTCTCAGGGTAATGAAGATAAAGTTAAAAAAGCTAGGGAGCTTATGATAAATGCTACCATTGGCGTTATTATTGTGCTTTTGGCTTATGTAATAGTTAAGACAGTTATAGATATTATAGTCACAGGAAATGTTGAAGGTATGAGTGAAGATGTAGTTGTAGGCCCATAATAAATAGTAAGATTAAAGCCCCATATCGTATTTACGATGTGGGGCTTTTGGTTATCGACTTCTTAGGATTTGTACTTTCCAACCAATTGCTGATCCATTCCAGTATTGGTTATCCATTTGGTCGATGTTAATAGTAACATTCTTTGTTGTGTGCTGTAAGCGCCACTTGTTTTCTGTGGGCGCCCAGTGGAATATGGTTTGCGTGGGTATCAGCATTGTTACAGCACTGGCCTCTCCAGGCTGGATAATGCCATACTTTGTTCCCTGCGAATCCCAAACCTTAATAGGTTCAGGTGTGCAATTAACCACTACTCCTGATTGTAGCATTTTGTTCCGTAGGAACAGCTCATCGATGACAACTGGTGAACCAGTGTACATACCTGTTCTTTCCAGTTTAACGTGCCGTTCTTCTGAGCCAAAGCCATACTCATGCCACCAAGCAATAGTGTATTTAACCTTTTTGTAGGTTTTGGACTTGAATGACAAAGATTCTCCTGGGTTAATTTGCCTAAAATTCATTCGCAGATCTCTTGACCCATCCTTGAAGTCAACAAAAATCGGTTGAAGTGATTTATTGACAAATGTTGCTGTGAAGATTGGTGTATCACTAGCGCTAGTGTTTAATTCTTCTCCGGACATATTTTTGTAACTGGCACACCCAGACACAAAAACAATGGCTGCTGCACACAGAATAATGACTAGAGACTTCATTTTCATTGCTTTCTCCTTTTCTTGGGTTTTTCTTTCTCTTGTTAACGAACATAATATAATAGCATATTTTATATGTTTTGTCAATATATTAATGTTTTGTATAATAATAGCATATGATATAATTAGTACATGGTAAATTTAAGAAAAATGAAAGAATTTGTTAGTAGGTACGATAAACTTATTTTATTTTCTTTAATTATTATTTATATAATAATTTTTAGTTTACTAAGCTTAAAAAAATATAATAATTTTGGTTATAATAATTATGATTTAGCTATTTTTAATCAAGTATTTTTTAATACTATTCATGGCCGTTGGTTTGATATGACTGTAAATTTAAATAATTATTTAGCTGATCATTTTACTCCTATTATTTTTTTAGTACTACCTTTTTATTATTTTAAGCAAACCCCTGAAACACTTTTAGTTTTACAAAGTATTATTTTAGGTTTGTCAGCATGGCCGTTATATTTTCTAGCAAAAAAAATCATTGGTAATAATTTTTTTGCGTTAGGAGTGTCTATTCTATGGTTGCTAAACCCATCTGTTCATAGCGCTAATATGTTTGAGTTCCACCTTTTCCCTATTATCCCCTTGTTATTTTTTATTTTGTTTTATTTTTATTATATTAAAAGATTTAGAATATTTTTATTGTTTTTTGTTTTAATGTTATTAATTAGAGAAGATGTTAGTTTGTTGTTATTTGGTTTTTCAATATTAGCTTTTATAGACAAAAGATCTTGGAAGTGGAAATTAACACCAGCTATTTTATCAATTTTATATTTTTTAATAGCCATACACATCATCAATGGTTTTTCTCTCGCGAGCAGTTATAAATTTTTCATTTATTATAGTTGGGCTGGCGGGCATGATTTGGTGTCTATATTAATTAGCTGGGTTAAACACCCCTTACTTGTTCTTCGTTTTTTGTTTAGACCTATAAATATTTTAAGTTTTTTTGTACTAATGTCTTATTTTTTGTTCTTACCGTTAGTTAAGCCCAAATATTTATTGTTAGCCATAATTCCTTTTTTTCAATTTGCCTTATCATATTCTGGTTTTGGTTCTGTTGTTTTATCAACACACTATATAATGATAATATTACCAACCGTTTTTATTTCTTTCATCTTCGTTTTAAAGAAAATCAACAGCAACAAAAAGTTTATTGGAAGTAAATTTATTTATGATAATAAAATATTTATTTTAATTCTTCTTTCAATAACAACTTTTTATTTTATTTACTCGTTTTCTCCAACTAGACATGTGCTGTCTTTAAATTTTGACATCAAACAAAGTACAAGAGAAAAATTTATTAATAAAATACCAGAAGATGCCAGTGTATGTGCGGAGTCTGTTTTTTTATCAAAGCTTAGTAGCAGAGAACTTATTTATCCTTTTTGGCTGTCATACATAGGGAGGGGGCCTTTTGCACAATTTGATTTTAAATTGCCACAAGTAGACTATATTTTAATAGATTATTCGGATTTTTTAATAACTTTAGCTGATATACAATATTCAGACTTTTGGACCAATAAAGAAGAAATGCCAAATTATTGGAACGATGTTTTAGAAAAATACGTTTTAATAGATGCTTTAAACAATGTTTATCTTTGGCAAGATAAAAATAAATACAATAGTGAAGGATTAAAGCTGTATGAGCTTAATGATAAAGAGAAAAAACAACAAAATAAAAATTTTTTAGTTGGTTGGCAGATAAACAAACAAGAAAATAAAAATATTTTGGAATTAAATCTACAAAAAATAGACGATGATAGTGATTATTTAGTACGCTTTTATTATTCTGGTAATTCTTTTGATACTCTTTTAGATTATGGGATTTTACCAATTAGAGAATGGCCCGAGGACAAGTTAGTTTCTTTTTATTATTATCCAGATAATAATGTAGAAAGCTTCCAGATATTTAAATGGAGTGGCATTAATAGATTAAGTGATATTCGTAATATTGAAACAGAGCTTATATTATTACCTATAACAGAAGAGATTAAATTATAATTTTGTAATAAGTATTATTGTAGTTGATTATTTATATCTATAAACTTATATGGCTTGTCCCAAAGAGTAAAATATGTTTTGTCTTCTAGTATTTTAAATTCATTATTAAATAATGAATTAAATATAACCCTAAAACTATTCACAGGGCTGATGTTTTGGTAAAGCATTTTTTTAGTTTCTTCTGGCACATAATATGCGTTTAGAATGCCTGCCCTTTCGTGTATGTTGCTATTTTCTAAGCTATCCCAGTCAAGCATTGATCCAGGGCCATGATCAGCTTGTAAAATAATAATTGGTGGTGTTTCATAATTTTCTAACAATTCATCTATGATAGATTTAATGCGAGTGTTTATATAAGATAATTGGTCTATATATTTTTTTTTATACTTTTTAACTCCAGGACATGTTTTAAAATAATGACTACCATCCTTTGCTCCTATACAGTTCATTGTTTCGTCTATAACATTACCATTAGAATCAAATATAAATGGTGGGTGTGGGGAAAGTATGTGTGTATAACTAAATGTAGGCTCTTTTATATCTGCTATTTCTATTATTTTGTCTAAAACCCCATTTGTATTTGTAGCTAATATTTTTGTTTGTAGTCTTGGTACAAATAAAGAAATTGGTGTTTTCTTAATTAACATAATATCAAAATTATTTTGTTTAAGATCGTTCATTAAGTGTATATCAGATTTTATATTCTTGTAAGTTCCACTCCACGTAGATGGTAACGATACAAAGGTATATCCTTTTTCTTTTAAAAGTTTATACACAAAATTATCTTTTAATATTTTTTTTAATATTGATCTATCATTTGAATTATATCCAACCTTATTAGCTATATCATCTAAATAATTTATGTTTAAACTACTAGATAATGATAAAAATGTTTGATTATAGTTCGAGTTAGATTTAGCGGCCACATAAAAGCCTTTGTTTTTTAGAAATTCTATAAAAGAACTATTATCATAGTTGTATATATTTTGTAAAACATCTTGTCTTCCATATCCATCTAATATTATATAATAGACATCAGGCAGTGTGTTCTTTGTGGTTATGTTAGCATTTTTAATTATTTTAGCATTAGATATAACCTCTTCACTATCGTGTAATATTTGTTTATACTGATAGTTTAAAATATTAAATAGTTGTAGTATTATAATGGTAAAAGCAAAAAAATTTAAAAGTTTGTTTAATTTATTTAACTTTTTTTTGCTGTTAACTATTAAAAAAGAAAATCCTAAAAATGTAATTAAATATACTACAAATGCTAAAGCGTCATTTGGCATTATTTTATACGGTATAATATAATTTATTCCTAAAAACATTGAAGATAAATAATCAAAAAAGAAAAAAGAAATAATAAGAGCTGAACTAATTATGGCTGTTTTAAATTTATTTTTTATAAATAGGTTTAAAATAAAAAAGAAAAAAGTTGTACAAACTAGTGCAGTTATTATTGGGCTATATAAATAATGTATATCAGCAACGTCTTGGTTGTGTTCAAATAAACTTAAAATAGGTATTAGGGCTAACAGCCAGGGGTGGAATGGGATATTTTTTTTCATGGTGATTTTTTAGTCATTAGATATATTATTCTTTTAGATTTTGGTATTTTTTTTCTTTTTTTAATTTTAAAATATTGAGAAAAGCTCTTTTCAAAATTTTCTTGGTTGTATTGGCTGAAAATATCTTTTCTGGTGGATAATAGTTTTTTAACATTTGAATCTTCTTTCGGTATAAATTCTATAATTAAATTTTTGCTTAAACAATTAAAATATTGAGCAATTTTGTTAAAAGGTATATTATTGGAAATAGCTAAATGATGTATTAATGCTAGGGCCATCAAAACATCTGCTGGGCCTCTATTTTTCCATGAGTTCCTTTCTTTGTTAGCCCATCCAATATCAGGGCTAGGGTTAGTTAAATCTAAAAATAACGGTAAAATATTTATTTCTTTATTTTTTTTAATATCTAAGTAATTTTTTTCTACAGCCATTAAATCAATATCAAAACAAATAGTAGGGATGTTGTTATTACTAGCCAAGCGGCTAAAAACACCAGTGTTTCCGCCCATGTCCCACACACTAGTTGGTTTTATTTCTTTTAAAAACCCTTCTACGAATTCCTTTTTATATTTAAAAGCATCTTCAGAATAATTAGTAAAACCATAGTATTTATCCCACTCAGTATTAGTTTGTGGCCGCTTTAATTTATTAATAGCTGATTCTAAACTATTGATTAATGCTAACAATGCATGCTTGCTTAGTTTTCTTTTATTGTTGATTTGTTTGTTAGCATGGTGTTTTTGACTTTTAGCGTGTAAATGAATGTGTGCTAGTAGTGGAAAGTTAAGCTTACTTGATATAGGTAACAATTTGCTAGCCAAACCTAAGTCTATTCCATCTATAAAAAGTCTAGATAATTGCCCTAGACGTATATCTTTGTATGATATTAATGCCAATGGTGCTAAAAAGTGTTGGCAAAATTGTTTATATGCTTGCCATGGGCACCCTTCTTGGTATTTTTCAAATGATAGGGTGTCTATGAAAATAGGAGCACCTTTGTGAAATTGAACATTGTATGCGCTAGCATCTTTAAGTATAAAATTATACTCTAATGATATTTTTTGTATTTTAAGGGTTAATAAAGCAGCATCTTTTAATTGAGAAAAAGACCATTCGTATGGGTAGGATATGTACGCTACTTTATTGGGGTCTATTATTTTATATCCTTCTTTAGAATAAAAAGCAGAACCATTTTTTTCTTCGTGTGGTATAAGTAGTTTTTTATTAGATAATTTTTTATATAATCCAGAGGATATAAATAAATCGTATTCTTTTTTATATATTTGGTTTATTTGGCGTAATAATTTTCCATCACTAGTAAACAAAAAACCACTAGGATCTCTGAATGAACTATTTATTTTTTTCTTGTTCAACATTTTTCCCCGTATTTTTAGTTGATATTTTTTTAAAGAATATTTTTATTTTTTTGTAGTATAATTTAATAGCAAATAAACCACTTAGTATTCCGCCAATTACTACTTGAAATAATAAAGATCCACTACCAGGGTCTAGATAGGCTTGTGCAGCTTGGCTATTAATAATAAAAATTCCTAGAATAAATAAAAAATAAAATAGTGTGTGCATATTTTTTAATTAAATTATTTTATTACATAAATATTAACATTATTATCATTATACAGCAATTCAGTATTTAAATCTTTGTCTAGTCTTTTTTTAAGCATTTCATGTCTGTTTACCTCTAAAAATATATAATTAGAATTAAACGAATCCTTTATTTTTTCAGAAAGATTATGCCCTATGTCTCCTTTAGTTATAGATATATATAATTTTTGTAAATCTTTATCATAATTATACATAAACGTTGGGTCTAAACCTATCATATAATAATTATTATCATTATGATAGAAAAGCAACGGCCACTCATCCCAATCAGCATGGAAGATTATAGAATTAGCAGGAGTATTTTCTTTAATCCATGCGCTAGTTTCTTCAAATTTATCTATATCCCATCTTTGATTCATTTCAGTGTCTATTGTTTTATGTATAATGTTTGGGAGTATTAATACAATAAAGATAGAACAAACAACACTAAGGTATATTTTTAAATAATTCGGTAAGTTTTTTATTATCTTCGTTGTCTTTTTTTTATTTATAATATTTTTTATATTAGTAATACCACAAGCAACAAATAATAAGCTAAAAGGAAGATAATATTCAACATACCTTTTTGATTTAATAGTTAGTAATAGAAAAACAAAGGATAAAATAAAGCTAAAAATACTTTTTTTGTCTATTTTATTATAATTAAATATTAACAACACCAAAAGAATAATGGATAATATAAATATATGAGGTGCTGAAGATATTATCTGCATTATATTACTACCATACCACTCGCTACCAACATTAAATTTATTACCAAGATTAATTACACCAATTTGTATTATTTGTTGATAATAGAAATATATATTATGTGGCCAATATGGGTTTATAATTAATCCAGATATAACACCAACCAGCAAAGCAATAATAATTTTAATATTTTTAGCAGGTTTTTTGTTATGAGAAATAACATGCACTATCTTATTCCACAATACTTTTATTTTTTTAGTATGATAGTGTGAGCATACTTTATCAGTTAGTAGATAAATCAAAGTAATTAATATAGCTAAAGGCCAACCACCATACAGCCAAACAAAAATAAAACCAAGTAAAGTAATTAACCAGATTTTTTGTTTAAATAAAGCATAGATTAACAACCAAATGATTAATAATGACAAGCTATTAGCCTTGATTAACGATAATCTAAAACTAACACCACTTAAAGTTATAAACAAAAAGGCAAAAATAAAAGGATATGAAATGGAGAGTTTTTTTAATAACCAGTAAAATACTAAAACCATAATAACAGTAAAAAATACAGTTGCTATTTTAATACCAACCAGAGGATTATTATTTAAGTATGTAAAGGGTATGAGTATTAGATGATAAAGAAAATGATGATCAGTAAAGTTATCTTTTAAAGTGCTAAACTGCATCCATGGTAGTTCTTTCAATAACGTTCCTTTTCGTAAAAATAGGGCAATTTTAGTATGGTAGAATCCATCAGGATCACCAATATAGTTATTCCACTGCAATTGGCCATAATATAAGAACATTATAATGCTAAGCAATATATAATCTAACTTGTATTTAGTTATTTTAGTAAAATTCATACTTATATTTTAACAAATATATGAGGAATAATAAAGGAAAAGAAAAAAGAAAAAATCTCCGTCAGGCATGGGTACGGAGATTATGTATTTTGATTATGGCGGAGCTAATAGAACTATTCTTTCTTATACCTTATTCTTTTTTTAACTATTAGTCAAGTTTTAAGACCATTGATTTTTTACCATATAATTGGTAATATATTAATATCTAAATAATGTTTTACATAAGTTTAATCTTGTGTTTTTTCAAGGGTAATATATGAGTGGACATTCAAAATGGTCAACAATCAAAAGAGCAAAAGAGATTAAAGATAATAAAAGAAGTGGTTTGTTTACTAAACTATCTAAAGCTATAGCTGTGGCTGCTCGTGATGGGTCTGATTTAGATATGAATTTCAAACTCAAGATGGCAGTAGACAGGGCTAAGTCTTTATCTATGCCCAAAGACAATATTGAAAGGGCTATTAAAAGAGGTAGTGGTGAAGATACATCAGAAAGAATAGAAAGCATTATATATGAAGGATATGGACCAGATGGCGTTGCTTTAATAATTGAAGTTTTGACTGATAATAAAAATAGAACAGTTTCTAATATTAAGCACATATTAAATAAGCACAACGGCAGTTTAGGGGGCAGTGTTATGTGGATGTTTGACGCTAAAGGAGAAATAATATTAAATAAAAAAGAAACAAAAGACGAAGAAGAGTTGTTGATTATAGAGTCAGGTGCTGAAGATATTATTAAAAATGATAATATTACAATTATTACTAACCTTGAAAATTTAGAAAAAACTAAGAATAATTTAGAGAAGAATAGTTTTAAGATTGAATCTTCAGCAATGATATACTTAGCTAAAGAAAAAGTAGAGCCAAAAAGCTCAGAAAAACTACTAAAACTATTAGAAATACTAGATGAAGACGATGATGTAAATAATATATACACTAATGCAGATATTTAATGAGTAAAAAAGAAAAAGTTATTTTAGGAATTGACCCTGGGTTTGCTGATACTGGTTTTGGTATTATTACAAAAAATAGTAATAAGCTAAAGTATATTAGTTGTGGTAGTATTAAAACATCTAAAGCAAAAAGTTTCCCAAAAAGATTAAAAGAATTACACAAAGAAATTGATAAAATCATAAAGAAATACAACCCAGACATTATTGGTGTAGAAAAGTTATTTTTTGCTAAAAATGTTAAAACAGCTATAGATGTTTCTCAAGCAAGAGGTGTTATGTTATTAGCTATAGAAAGTAACAATAAAGAAGCATTAGAATTTACACCATTACAAATTAAACAAGCCATAACATCCTCCGGTAATGCACATAAAAGACAGGTTGGTTTAATGGTTAAGACAATTTTAAACCTTAATGCAGTGCCTAAACCAGATGATGCAGCAGACGCTTTAGCAGTAGCTATAACAGCTTCATTTTTTAATAAACAATTGATTAAATAATATGAAACCATTAAAAATAGTATCTATTTCTTCAGAGGTTGACCCATATTCTAAAACTGGTGGGCTTGCTGATGTTGCTAGGTCGTTACCTAAATCTCTACATCGATTGGGGCATAATGTTATTATGATAACCCCTTTATACAAAAAAGTAATAAATAGAGATAATTATAAACTAGAAAAAATATATAGTGATGTTAAATTAACTATAGACAAAGATAATGAAATTAAGGTTAGCTACTACAGAACAGAATTATTAAAAGGATTAAAAGTATATTTTGTGAGTATTGATAAATATTTTTCTAGAAAAAAAAGTCTATATGGATCTACACATGAAAATGCTCGTTTTTATACATTTGATATAGCCGCTTTAAAACTTATTTCATTATTAAAATTTAAAGCAGACATTATACATTGTCATGATTGGCAAACTGGTTTAATACCATATTTAAAAAAACAAAGATTTAAAGATAGTAAAACTCTATCTAATACCGCTACTGTTTTTACTATTCACAACCTTACTTTTCAACTAGGAACTAATTGGTGGGAGATCCCGGTTAAGTATAGGGATAAAGGGATTAAGGCTTTACCTAGTTTAGATGACAAAAAATTAGAATACATTAATTTTGCTAAAAGAGGTATTCTAAATGCAGATATTATAAATACAGTTTCAGATACCTATGCTCAAGAAATTTTAAGAATAAAGCTTGGTCAAGATCTTCATAGGATATTAAGTCATAGAGAGTATAAATTATTTGGTGTTGTTAATGGCATTGATTATAACAAATATAATCCTAAAACAGACAAGGGATTATATAAAAACTATACTATAGACAAAGTACATCGCAAGGTGTTAAATAAAAAGTATTTACAGAAATTTTATAAACTTCCAATAAAAGAAAAAACACCTTTAATAGGGCTTACATCACGTATTGTAGAGCAAAAAGGATTTGATTTAATTTTAGAAACCTTGCCAACCATTCTTTTAAGAGATGTTCAGATGATAATAATGGGAGATGGTAGTAGGGATTATTTAAAAAGATTAAATAAAATAGAAAAGAAGTTTCCTGATAAATTAAGAATTGTTAAGTTTAGCCGTAAAATGGAAACATCTATTTATGCTGGGTCTGACTTATTTCTTCTTCCTTCTCGTTTTGAGCCTTGCGGGATTAATCAGTTAATAGGTTTTCGTTATGGTTGTATCCCTGTGGTTAGAACAACAGGTGGCTTAAGTGATACGGTTATTAATTTTGACCCTGATGATTCTGTTGGTAATGGTTTTACTTTTAAAAATTACAATCCACAAGAATTATTAGTAGCTGTTACAAGAGCATTAGAAACATATAAATATAAAGATGTGTGGAAGATGTTAGTGAGGAGAGGTATGAAATCATCTTTTTCTTGGGAGTTACCAGCTAAGAAATACATTCAAGTGTATAAAAAAGCTAAAAAGTCTTTAAAGGAAGGTAAATAAAAGGTAAATAATATGAATAAAGTAATTTGGATTAATTTTTTACATATGTATCAACCTCCTTGGCAAGACAAAGGAGTTGTTGAGAGGGTCAGTATAGAAAGTTATGATTATTTAGTTACATTATTTGAAGAATATAATAATTTTAAGTGTTCTTTGAATATTACCGGTAATTTAATAGAACAATTAGAGGGGTTAAGACCTGATATATTGAAAAGACTACAGAAGATAGTTAAATCGGGTCAAATAGAGTTAACGGGGTCTTCTAAGTATCATGCGTTATTACCATTACTATCTACAAAAGAAGCGAAAAGACAAATAAAACTTAATCAAGAAGTATTAGGGGGGTATTTTGACATTAAGAAAATAAAAGGATTTTATTTACCAGAAATGGCGTTTTCATTATCTATAGCTAAAACAATTAAAAGTATGGGGTTTAAGTGGTTAATATTAGATGAAATACACAGTAAAGAAAAAATTAGTGATGATATACTATATAAAATAAAAGAAATTGGTTTAAGTGTAGTATTTAGGGATAGAAAAATATCTAAATCATATCCAGCTGAAGTTATATATAATAAATTAAAGAAGAATTTTAAGAATCAGAATATTATAACAGCAACTGACGCAGAAATATATGGACATTTTCATGAGGATTGGCAAGGTCACTTAGAAAAAGTTTTAATAAATAAAAACGTAGAAGTAAAAACTATATCAGGGTATATTAAAGGATTAAAAGAAAAAAAGAACATCTCTTTAAGGTCTGCATCGTGGGAGTCTAGCGTTAGAGATATTAAAAATAATGTTCCATATATATTATGGGATGATCCAAAAAATGTAATACATAAAGAATTATGGAAATTGGTTAAATTAGCAGATAGTTTAGTAAACAAATATAAAAAAGATAAAAATCATTATTGGTCTAGATTGCATTTAGACAGAGGTGTTTCTTCTTGTACTTTTTGGTGGGCTACGGCTAAGAGGCCATCTCCTTTTTCTCCGTTAACATGGAATCCAGATTTAATAGATAATGGCTCAGAAGAATTAATTAGAAGCATTAGATCATTAGACAAAGCTAATATAAGTGAAAAAATAAAAGCTGAGAAATTATATATAAGCATAAAGAAAAATACTTGGTTTTCTCATTGGCGTAAATATAATAAATAGTATGAAGAAAAAAGTATCAGAACAAACAAAAGAAAAAATTGCTAAATTAATTGATGTAGAATATGCAGAAAAATTATTGAATAAAAAACTACTTCAACACTATAGTGATTTTAAAAAAATAGAAAATATTGAATTAACTCCTTTTAAAAAACACCTAGGGGTTACTAGTGCTGTTTTTGTTATTGAATATAAAATAAAATATTTAACTAAAAAGAGTAAGTATAAAAATTTAGATATATTTGTTTCAGCTCATTCTGATGGATCTAGAAAAGGAGCATATACCATGACTAAATTTTTATATAACCATGGCTTTAAAAATGGTAAGTATAGAGTTACTAAACCTTTATTTTTCTTACCAAGTAGAAAAGCTTTTTTTTATGAAGCATCAAAAGGAGGCAGTTTTTTTAACTTTTTTTCACAAAAACCTAGTTCTAATTTAGAAAATGGTTTATCATTGATAGCTGGTTGGGTTAAAAAGTTACATAAATTTAATACAAAAAAGTATAAATATAATTGGCCTAAATTTTATATAAGCAAAATGGTACCATCTTCTGATAAGTTTATAAAAGACATTAAAAATATTAACAAAGAACAAGGTAGGTATGTAGAGAGATTATTTAATGATATGGTTAAATTAGAAAAAGATTTTTCTAAGACATTTGATAAAAAGGTTGTTTATGGAGATTTTCATCCTGAGAATGTTATTATAACAAGTTTAAAGGCTAAAAGCTTAGAGATGATTGATTTTACAGATTTATCATTAGGAGATCCAATGATGGATTTAGGAATATTTATACAACAATTTGATTTTATGGGGCATAATTTTGTTTCTCGTAAAAAGATAAACAAATATAAGTTAATATTACTTGAAAAATATTTTAATAGAAAAATTAAAGATATAGATATTAAGTATATAAATAGAATTAATTTATATCAATCATGGACAGCATTACGTACTGCAACTTTTCTTTTTTATATGAAAGATGTAAATAATCCAATTAACGATTTGTTAAAAGATTGTGAAAATTATTTAACATTAGCAAATGGTGATAAAAAAATAATTAACCTACATTAAATATGAACCCAAAACATAATATAATTTTTGAAGGAGCAGAATTATCTGGTAAAAGTTATCTAATGAGTCAAGTTTTTAATTTCCTTGAACCAAAATATAATAGTGGTGGTAAGATTATGGATGGCTGCCATTGGTTTAATTGTGATGTTGGTATTTTTGGCACTAAACATGGGGAAATAGCCTTAAAAAAATATTTAGAATTATTAGAAGAGATTAACGATACTAATGTAATGGTAGAAAAGTTTCATTTGACAGAAGCTGTGTACCAAAAAATATATCATAATACCATTTTTGATTATTCTAATATTGAAAACAGGTTAAAAGACATTAACACTAAAATTATTTTAATTATATTTGATGAAGATGAAAGGTTATTAGAAAAAAGATTAAAAGATCGTTTAGAGCTTTATCCTCATTATAGTCGTATAGCTCAAAAACCAAAAGAATATATAAAACAACAACAAGAATATTTAAGGTTAATAAAAAAAAGTAAATTAGAACATCTTGTTGTAAATGCTTCAGTGTTACCAAACGAAAAGTTAGTAGAAGAGGTATTAGAATTCTTAAAAGAAAATTAATAATTAAACACCTTTTTAATAGAGGTGTTTTTTGGTATAATGTAATTATTAAAATTAATATAATAAAAATGAAAAGAAAGCTAATAGTAATGACAGCAGCAGAGCTTGCTCCTTTGGTTAAGGTGGGTGGGTTGGGTGATGTAATTGGTTCCTTGCCCAAAGCCTTAAATAAGCTTGGTGTTAATATTAAATTAATAATTCCATATTACGGAAGTATTAGTAAGAGTAAGTATAGTGTTAAGTTGGTAAAGAAAAAAATAGAATTAAACATAGACAATCAAAAAACTTTTTTTGATGTATATAAAACTAAATTACCAAAAACATCAATTAATATTTTCCTAATAAAACACAAAGTATTTAATAGTAAGAATATATATACCGGTAAACGTAAATATATTAGTAAAACAAAATATTCTCGTAGTATAGGAGATATAGAAAGATTTACTCTTTTCTCTAAAGCTGTCGTAGAAACAATCAAGGAATTAAAATGGCAGGTTGATGTATTACATTGTCATGATTGGCACACTGCCTTAATTCCAACCTTTGTTGATGAATATAGCTTGTTGCATAAAAACTTTAAAAATATAAAAACATTATTTACTATTCATAATTTAGCCAATCAAGGAATATCAGGATTAGATATAGTAGACTATGCTTGTTTACATAAAAGACTAACGCCAGCATTAATGGAAGATTACTATGACAAAGATGGAGATAAAATAGATGCTATGAAGATAGGTATTCTTTCTGCTGATTATATTAACACAGTAAGTCCAACTTATGCTAAAGAAATATTAACAAAAGAATATGGTGAAGATTTAGAAAAATACCTTCAAAGAAGAAAAAATCACTTAGCAGGAATAGTAAATGGTCTTGACCTTAATTTGTTTAATCCACAAAAAGATAAATATATTAAAAAACAATACTCTCTTAAAAATGTTTTTAGTAATAAATTAGTTAATAAAGAATATTTACAAAAAATTTCTAAGCTACCAAATATTGATGTCCCTGTGTTTGGGCTAGTTACAAGATTAGTTTCACAAAAAGGTTTAGATATTTTAATACCAGCATTAAAACAAATATTAAAAAAAGAAGATATTCAATTAGTTGTTTTAGGTACAGGACAACCTGAATATGAAGATGATTTTAAAGAATTAGAAAAACTTTATCCAGATAAAGTAAAAGCAAATATTACTTTTAGTATAGACTTAGCTCAAGAGATATATGCAGGCTCAGATTTCTTTTTAATGCCTTCTCGTTTTGAGCCATGTGGACTTGGTCAGATGATTGCTATGAGGTATGGAAGTGTGCCAATAGTAAGGGCTACAGGTGGGTTGAAAGATACAGTTAAGAATAATAGTACTGGATTTGTATTTAGTAAATATAATATAACTAATATGAAAAAAGTTATGTTAAAAGTTTTGACTGTATATGGTAATAAAGTTAAAATGAAGAAGATGATAAAGAATATTATGAAAGAAGATTTTTCTTGGGATAGATCAGCTAAAGAATATTTAAAATTATATAATAAATTAAGATAATTAATATGAAACCAGAGATAAGAAAGGACTATATTCAAGAAAAATACGTGATTATAGCCCCTAAAAGAGGAAAAAGGCCCCATGATACTATTACGCCTAAAAACTACACTAAAAAGCTTGTTTCTTCATGTATATTTTGTCCTCATAATATTAATAAAACACCTAGCTTATACTTAAAAGGGACAAAGAATAAATGGGATATTAATGTTATAACTAATAAATACCCAGCAGTATCTTTGGATAATCCTAAGGCGTATGGTATGCAAGAAGTAGTTATTGAAACACCAGATCATACTAAAGAGTTAGAAGAGATGTCCACTGATAATATAGTTAATTTGTTAGAAGCATATTCAGCTAGAACAAAAGAAATATCAAAGAATGATAAGATAGAATACATTTTAATTTTTAAGAATGATGGTGGTGTGGCAGGAGCTAGTTTACAACATACCCACTCTCAAATATTTGCTACCAAGTTTTTACCTCCACACTTGTTAGATAAATCTCAAAGACAACAAGCATATAAATTAAAAACAGGTAATTGTATATATTGTGATGTTATTAAAAAAGAATCTAAAGGACCACGTTTAGTTTACAAAGATAAAAATGTAATAGCATTTACACCTTATGCTTCCATGTTTAACTATGAGATATGGATAATGCCACTAAGACATTTAGATAATATTACAGATTTAAACAAAGAAGAAAGAAAATCTTGGGCTAAAATATTAAAACATATATTAAAAAAGATAGGTTTATTAAACCTACCTTATAATTTTTATTTTCATCAAGTTATAAACGACGAAGACCAACACTTGTACATGAAGATCGTTCCTAGAGGATCTGTATGGGCTGGAGTTGAAATAGGTTCAGGTTTAATTATAAATCCAATAGAACCAGAAGAAGCTGCTAAATTTTACAAAAAAGATTTAACTATTTAATTTTAGCAAATTTTCTTTTCCCTGCTTGTACTATATCTCCAGATTGTATATCGATGCTATCTTTCCAAGATAGTATCTTTTTTTTATTAATTCTTAATCCACCTCCTTCAATAAGTCTTTTTGCTTCACTACGAAAAGTTGTAAATTTAAGATCCATTAATAAATTTACAGGGTTTGTATCACCAAGTTGTAGATTATATTCTTTGATGTTATCTGGGTTTCCTTTTTTGGAAAATATTTTATTAAATTCTTCACCCGCTTCTTTTGCTTTTTCTTCACCATGATAAATAGCAGTGATTTCTTGAGCTAATCTAAACTTATAATCTCTAGGATTAGCACCATGTCTCATTTCTCTAGCTATTTTTTTAATTTCTTCTACTGGTGTATATGTGCAAAGTTCAAAACCACCAGTTATCATTCCATCTGTCCATGACATAATACCACCAAACATTTCTTTTGCAGGCTTGTCTAAACTAACCATATTGCCAGTTGTCTTGCCCATTTTAAATCCAGTATTATCTGTTAATAATTTAAGTGTTAAAACAAACTTTTCTTTATTAAGCATACTTTTCATTAAACTTCTTCCAGCTAACATATTAAACGTTTGATCATTACCACCTATTTCTCCGTCTACTTCCATAATAACAGAATCATAAGCTTGCATCAAAGGATACATGAATTCATGTAACCCAATTGGTTTACCATCTTGCATTCTTTTTTGAAACATATCTCTTTCTAAAAGTTGTTGCACCGTAAAATAGCTAGAAAGATTTAATATTTCTCCGAAATTAAGTTTATCAAACCATTTACCATTATATTTTATTTCTGCTTTATTCCTACCTCTAAAATTTAAAAAAGTTTTTGCTTGATTTTTGTAATTACTACAATTATCTAACACTTGTTGTCTTGTTAATGGTTTTCTTATAGCACTTTTATCTGTAGGGTCTCCAATGGTAGCAGTAAAGTTACCTACTAAAAGAATTATTTTATGACCTAAGTTTTGAAATTCTTGTAATTTTTTTAATTGAATAGAGTGACCTAAGTGTAAAGTATCACCGGTTGGGTCTATTCCCAAGTATATTTTTATTTGTTTACCAGACAATAATAGTTTTTTTAAGTAATCTTTTGTAGGATATATGTTTTCTATGCCTCTGGTTAGTAGCTCTTGTATTTTTTTCTGATCTGTATTAATTTTACTCATACTTTTGATTATTTTAATTAAGTATTTAAATTATACCGTATTTTTGATATAATGAAAACATTATGCCAATACCACAACTAAAGTCAAGTTTTCATAGTCGTAAGATAGGTGATTCTAAGCCTCAGTTTATAACCAAGAAAGTAAGTCAAAAAAAGCCTAAAAAGCCTAAAAAACAGTTTAAAAAGTTTTCGTATACTAGAAAAAGTAATAGAAACAGGGGTAATAGTATATGGAAGAGGACATTAAAGAAAATATGGCCATATTTACTTGCTCTTGTCTTTTTATTTGGTATCTTTATAATAGCATTATTTGCTTGGTATTCTAAAGATTTACCAGATCCATATAAAATAATGGATAGGTCTGTTGCTTTAAGTACAAAGATATATGATAGGACTGGAGAAACGTTGCTGTATGAAATACATGGTCCTGAGAAAAGAACTTTGATTAGCATAGATGAATTACCTGATTATGTTAAAAATGCTACCATAGCCATTGAAGATAAGGATTTCTACAATCACAGCGGTATATCTTTAAGGGGGATTATTCGTGGGCAGATTATTCCTCGTTTAAGTGGTAAAAGATCTCAGGGTGGCTCTACATTAACTCAACAATTTGTTAAGAATGCAATACTTACCAATGAACGTAAAATATCTAGAAAGATTAAAGAGTGGATATTATCATATCGTTTAGAGCAAAAGTTTAATAAAGATGAGATATTACAACTATATTTTAATGAAATACCATATGGTGGCTCAGCATACGGTGTAGAGTCAGCCGCTAAATACTATTTTGATAAGTCAGCTGTTGATTTAAGTATAGCTGAAGCAGCTATTTTAGCAGCTTTGCCTAAGGCACCTTCTTACTATTCTCCTTTTGGGAATAATAAAGAATTATTAGTTGATAGACAGCATACAGTTTTAGGTTTAATGGAAGATCAAGGATATATTACTGAAGAAGAATTAGAAATAGCTAAACAACAAGAATTAGTATTTAAGAAAAGAGCAGAAAATATATTAGCTCCTCATTTTGTAATGTATATTAAAGAGTTATTAGAAAATAAATATGGTGCGAATATCATAGAACAAGGTGGTTGGGTTATTAAAACATCTTTAGATTGGGAGATTCAACAAAAGGCAGAAGAGACTATAGATGAAATTGCGCCTAGTAATTTAGAAAGATTTAATGCTTCAAATGCTTCTTTGGTATCTTTGGATGTAGAAACAAGTGAGATATTAGCCATGGTAGGCTCTAAAGACTATTTTAATGATGAAATAGATGGTCAGGTTAACGTTGCTTTAGCTGAAAGACAACCAGGCAGTTCTTTAAAGCCCTTAGCATATTTAGGAGCTTTTACAAAAGGATTTAGACCAGAGACTATTATATTTGATTTGGTTACTAATTTTGCTTCTAGCGGGGATGATTATGAGCCTCAAAATTATGACTTAGAAGAAAGAGGGCCAATAACAATGAGAAAAGCTTTAGCAGGATCATTAAATATTCCAGCTGTTAAAACATTATACTTAGCTGGTGTATATAATGTTTTAGATTTAGCCCATAACCTTGGTTATTCTACACTTAATGAAAGAGATAGATATGGATTATCTTTGGTATTAGGAGGGGGAGAAGTTAAATTATTAGATCATGTTAATGCCTATGCAGCCTTTGCTAGAGAAGGGGTATATAAAGAGAGTATAGCTATTTTAGAAGTAAAAGATTCTGAAGGTAAGGTCATAGAAAAAAATGATAATAATAAAGGGAGAAGAGTGATTGATAAAGAATATGTAAGAATATTAAATGATGTTCTGTCAGATAATCAGGCTAGGGCTTATGTTTTTGGAGAAAGTAATAATCTAATACTTCCTGATAGAGAGGTTGCTGCTAAAACAGGTACTACTAATGATTACAGAGATGCGTGGACAATAGGGTTTACACCTAATATAGCCACTGGTGTTTGGGTTGGCAATAATAATAATGATGCTATGAATGAAGGTGCTAGTGGGTCTAGCGCTGCAGCACCTATTTGGAATAAGTTTATGAGATATGTTACTAAAGATTATAGCATTAAGAATTTTAAAAAACATGAATTAAATGATTGTAGTAAAGCAATGGTTTGCGGTGAATTAGCACAAGAGAATATTATTAGAATTGATAAGATGAGTGGTAAATTGGCTACAGAATATACTCCATATACCCAAATAGAAGAAAAAAAATATTTAGAAGTACATAATATCCTTAATTATGTTAATATTAATGATCCCTTAGGAGACCCCTTAGACAACCCAAATAACGAACCTCAATACTCCTTATGGGAAGACCCAGTGCAAGCTTGGGCTGAAGAACAAGGATATTTAACAGAAGAACCACCTATAGAATATGATGATACACACTTAGAAGAATTACAACCAAATATTTCTTGGTCAAGTCCTGGCAATAATGATATAATATCGCAAGGTAATTTTAACATGACAGCGGTAGCAGATTCTCCTCGTGGTGTTGAAAGAATAGAGTTTTTCATAGATGATGAAAAAGTAGGAGAAGCACATAATTCACCATATACATATAATTATCAAGTAGATCCATTTTTAAATAATGGTAATCATATATTGAAAGCTATAGCATTTGATGATTTAGATAATTTTAAAGAAGCTAGTGTTAATATAATACTACAATTAGATACGTCTGATAGAGATTTTAATTTAATTTGGTTAAACCCGAGTAATGGAGATAATGTTCCTCTAGATGATTTACCTTTGAATATAGAATTAAATTTAGATAGACCTAGTCAAGTTAAGAAAATTGACTTTTATCATATTTTACCAAATAATCATTCTGATTGGTTTACATATATAGAAACACCTGGTAATAGTATTAAGGTTACTTTAGAAGATGAATTAGAAGTAGGGATTCATAAATTGTATATGGTAGTTAAAGATAGGAGTGATAATTTAATTACTACACCTGCTATAATAATTAATGTAGAATAAAATGAAAAATAATAAAGTAGTAGCTATTGTTCCTTCGTATAACGAGGCTAAAAGGATAGAAGATGTACTAAGGGTGTTGGTTGATACAGATATATTAGATGAAATTATTGTTGTAGATGATGGTTCTAAAGATAATACAGAAGAAATAGTTAAAAAATATAATAAGATAAAATATTTAAAAAATAAAGTTAATAGAGGTAAAAGTTATTCAATACAAAAAGGTGTTAATGTTAGTGATGCGGGGATAATATTTTTTTGTGATGCTGATCTTCATAACTTAACGTCAGAAATAGTAGAGAGTATAATTAAACCCGTTTTAGAAAATAAAACAGATATGTTTTTAGGTGTAAGAGATAATGCGTTACAGAAAACGTTAAAAAAATCAGCTATAAATACAGGAGAAAGAGCTTTAAGAAGATGGGTGTGGGATAAAGTCCCTAGTTTTTATAAATATAGATTTAGAATAGAGATAGGGTTAAATGTTTTTGTTAAGAGGTATGGTAATGGCTATAAGTATAAGGTGTTTCCATACCAACAAACTATAAAAGAAAAAAAATATGGGGCACTTAAAGGATTAAAAGAAAGAATAGGTATGTCATTTGATGAATTATTAGCTTATACCAGAGCTTATTTAATAGATCCTTTTATAAAATATTAATAAATAATTATTTTAGATAAAAAAGAAAAATTAAATAGATTAATAGAAAGAATTGTTAATGATGAACAGTCTAATTTTTATTTAATAAACAAACCAAAAAACACTCATTCTTTTAGAGCTGTGTCTGTGATGCGTAAAATACTTAATATTAAAAAAATAGGGTTTGCTGGTACATTAGATCCCTTAGCTTCCGGTTTATTAATTATGGCTACTGGCAAAGCCACAAAACTGATAGACTATTTTCATAATTTACCAAAAACATACATAGCAGAAGTGTTGTTTGGTCAAATATCCGATACATATGATTTAGAAGGGAAGATTGATATAAATAAGGATGTTAAAGAATTTAACAGAGTAGAGTTAGAAAAATATTTAAAAAAGTTTTTAGGTAAACAAAATCAACAAGCACCTATATTTTCTGCTAAAAAAATAAAAGGGAAGAAGTTACACGTTTTAGCTCGTGAAGGTAAAAAAGTAGACCCTCCTTTTAAGGAGGTTGAAATTTATTCCTTAAAAATTACTAGCTTTAATTATCCTAAACTAGAGTTAAAAGTATCATCTTCAGCTGGTACATATATACGTAGCTTAGCTAATGACTTGGGTAGGGAGTTAAAAACGGGTGCATTATTATCAAATTTAAAAAGAGTATCTATTGGAGATTTTAATCTAGATAATGCAATTAATTTAGATAATCTAAGTTTAGATATTTTAGAAAAAAATAGATTAGATGTTGGTAAGGTTATAAAGACTCTAGGTCTGAAGTATCCCCAACAACACTCTTAGTAAATCTTTCTACATCATAGCTTGAAAAATCTGTTCGTTTCATTTTTCTACCAAAAGTTGTAAGCCTCATAGTAACTTGGCCCATTGTTCCCGTTTTATCTTTGTATTTTTTATTAAATCTATGAGTACTTGTTACCGAATCATTAGAATAATATAGCTTTTCTATAACTAATCTTTGTTGGTCTGGTGAAATGTATCCTTTCATAATATTGACTTAATGATTAATATATGTTAATATCTTAACTACTTTAATTATAGTAAAAAAAATAAGTTATGCCAAATAAGAAAGCAGCTATTAAACATTTAAAACAAACTGTTAAAAGAACAGCTAGTAATTCTTTAGTTAAAAGAAATATTAAAGAAATTATAAAAAAAGGTAAAAAAGCCGTTGATGCTGGTAATATTGATAAACAAGCCAATCATTTAATTTATACTTTACAAAAAGCAGTAGATAAAGCTGTTAAAACAGGTGTTATTAAAAAGAATACTGGTAATCGAAAGAAATCTAGATTTATGGTTATGTTGAAAAAAGCTGGTGTTAAAATTGAATCTATTAAAACTAAAAAAGAAGAAAAATAAACTCTCTTCATGCTGCATAAAAACTATCATTTAAATGATGGTTTTTTTATAATTCAATAATCATTTTTACAAATAATATTCTATTATCCAAACTACTAGTTTTACTTTGTTTGTCAAAATATAATAATTTATTATATATATTTTTTAATTGATCCATTGTATATAATTCTCTTTGAGGTAATATTTTTCTAGCCACCATTGGATGAACCTGCATTACTTGTGCTAATGCTTCTGCGTACTTTGTTTGTCCTGCTAATGCTTTTGCTTTTATTATTAAACGAAATTGCCTAATAGCCATGTTTAAAATATATTGTATATTTACGCCATCATTTAATTGACCCTCTATTAATCGTAATGCTAATGATTTATTTTTATTACCCAAAGCATCTACTAAATTAAATATATTATCATCTGCTTTAGCTTTTACAACTTTTTTAACATCTTCTGCTTTTATATTTTCTTTAGAATAATTTGCTAATTTATTTATTTCTTGATTAAGTTGCCAAAGATTATTACCAACATATGAAATTAGTAAGTTTATAGCCTTAGCATCAATTGTTTTATTATACTTACTTACTTTTATTTCTATCCACTTAATTAATTTGCTACCAGTAGGGTTAATAAATTCTTTACTATTTTTAAACTTACTTAATGTTTTATATAGTTTAGTTCTAGAATCAGGTTTTTTATTTTGCCAAAAAAGAATATAGTTTTCTTCTTTTATATCTTTTTGTGTTTTAAGAAACTTAATTATTTCATCCTGTATATCTTTTAACTTTTTATTATCAAATATATTTTTTATTATTATAATCTTTTTTTTTGCTAAAAAACCACTTGCTTTTACAGCATGAAAAAAATCATCAAGAGTTATATTTTCTCCATCAAGATATTCAGTATTATATTTATCCTTATCAACTATTTTTTGAAATTGTCCAACTATTTTTTTAGTTTGTTGATATGAATCAAATGAATTTTCTCCGTAGTAAAAGAAAAGCATATTATTTATTATATTTATTTAATTCTCCCCAGTTATTTCCTACTTCTAAGTCAGCAATTAAAGGTATTGGTAGTTTATGTACATTTTCCATTGTTCTTTTTACATACTTAGCAACTTTATCTAAATCTTTATTTGGCACTTCTAGTATTAATTCATCATGAACTTGTAACAATATTTTAGTCTTTGAACTAATTTTTGGCAAGTCTTCATTTATCTTAATCATAGCTATTTTCATAATATCAGCTGCAGTACCTTGTATAGGCATATTAATAGCCATTCGTTCTGCTGCAGCTTTTATCATGGGTATATGTGAATTTATATCTGGTAAATATCTTCTTCTACCAAATATAGTTTGTACATAGCTATTTTCATGCGCAAAGTTTTTCGTATTTTCTAGGTATTTTTTTATTCCTTTGTAGATATTAAAATATTTGTCAATAAATTCCTTAGCTTCATTTCTGTTCATTTCTGTTCTTTTTGATAATCCTAAGGATCCTAAACCATATAGTATTCCAAAGTTAATTTCTTTAGCTGTTCTTCGTATTTCTTTGGTAACATCCTTTAAATCTATACTATGTATTTCGGCTGCTGTACGAGCATGTATATCTTCTCCTTTATTAAAACTATCTATCATTTTCTCATCTTTAGATATTACCGCTGCTAGTCTTAATTCTATTTGAGAGTAGTCTGCTGCTAGCATGGTGTATCCCATAGGAGTTACAAATGCTTGCCTTATTTGCCTTCCCAGAGCCGTTCTAATGGGTATATTTTGTAGATTAGGGTTAGAAGATGATAATCTACCTGTAGCTGTAATAGTTTGATTAAAATTAGTATGAACTCTGTTAGTTTTTTTGTTAATTAATTCTGGTAAAGCATTAACATAAGTAGATACTAATTTACTTAATTCTCTGTATTGTATTATTAAATTAATAATAGGGTGTAGGTTTTTCATTTTGTCTAGTTCTGAAGCAGCTGTGCTTAGTCCTGTTTTTGTCTTTTTAATTTTAGAAGAATCTATTTTTAAATCTTCAAATAGCACCTTCTTTAATTGTTTAGGAGAAGCTATATTAAATTCAGATTCTGCTAGTTTATATATCCTTGTAGTTAATTCTTTTAATGTTTTTTCAAATTCTTTGGATAGTTTTTTTAAGAAGTCTGTGTTTAATAATATTCCATTTAATTCCATATTTGCCAGTATAGGTATTAAGGGGATTTCTATTTTTTGTAGTAGTTTTAAGTTTTTTTCTTCTTTTGTAATTTCTAATAGTTTTTTATATAATCTCCATGTAATATCTGCATCTTCTGCTGCATACCAAGATAGTTTATCTATTGGTATTTCTCTTATATTAATTTTATCTTTCTTTTTAGGTTTTTCTTCTAATAGATCTATTAATTTTAGTTTTTTATATCCCAAGTAACTAAAGGCTAATTCTTCCAATTTGAATCCTCTGTTAGAGTTTATTAAATAAGCGGATAATAATGTATCAAACTCTATTCCGTTTAATTTTATATCTAATACTTTAAATACTTTGTAATCAAATTTTAAATTATGGCCCACTTTTTTAATATTTTTATCTTCTAGAATCTTTTTTAATTTTTTAAGAACATAATCTTTAAATTCTTTATGATCTATATCAATATATACTCCAGATTTTTCTTTCCAAGAAAATGATATTCCCAGTATTTCATTATTTAGAACATTCAAACCTGTGGTTTCTGTGTCTATGCTAAATATTTTTTGTTTTTCTAATTGTTTATAGAATTCTAAAAAATCTTTTTCATTGTTTATATATTTATATCCCGTGTCTTCCTTTCTTATTTTATCAATTTTAGTTTCAGTATGGGGTATTTTGTTTAATAAAGAGTTAAACTCATATTTTTGGAAAACTTCATATACTTTTTCAGGGTCAAAGTCTTTTACAAGAGAAGATTTTAAATTCCAATCTATATTTACATCTTGGACTATTGTTACTAACCTTTTACTTTCAAAAGCTTCTTTTTTATTTTCTAATAATAGTTTTTTAGTTCTTTCTTTTTCTATTTTATCTATATTCTCATATACACCTTCTAAAGATTCAAACTTTTGTATTAAATCTTTAGCTCCTTTCTCTCCTATACCCTTAACTCCCTTAATATTATCTGAAGCATCTCCTTGTATAGCCTTTAGGTCTATAATCTGTCTTGGTTTTAATCCATACCTTTCTTTAATAGATGTTATATTGTATGTTATAGTATCATTCATGCCTCTTTTTAATGTAAATACTTTGACCCTATCATTTACTAATTGTAGAGCATCTAAATCTCCTGTTACTATTATTATTTCTAAATCTTCATTATTTTTATATGCTTGTTTAGCTATTGTTCCTATAACATCATCTGCTTCAAAACCTTTTTTAGTTAGTATTGGAATATTTAAAGATTGTAACACTTCTTCTGTCATTGGTATTTGATCATAGAATTCATCAACTTGTTTTATTCTATGTGCTTTATATTCTTTGTATTCTTTATGTCTAAAAGTCTTTTCTTTTAAATCAAAGGTTGCTAAAAGATAAGTAGGTTTTAATTCTTTTATTATTTTTAATAATATTGAAGTATATCCAAATACAGCATTAACCATAATACCATCTTTTGTGCTTAGATTGGGTATAGCATGCCACGCTCTATGTAGTAATGCATGCCCGTCTATTATTACTAGTTTATCTTTGTTCATTAAAGTTTTATTATCTTTTTAATAATAGCACCTTGGAACACTCTAAAAGCTTTTCTTTTTTCTTTTTTATAGATATATGGAATACCGATTACAAAATTACATTTATTACATTTAATTGGATTAATGTTTTTTATATCTTGTTTATGTAAGTTGGTTAATTCTTTAGGAGATATAATTCTATCCATATACAGTCTTCTTAAATTACCAGGGCCATCTTTTTGATATATAGCTATTATATTATTACATTTACGACAATGTAAATTTAATATACGAGAATATCCACCCCTTGAAGATTTATATTTATCTTTTTTAATCAATATTTTATTCATATTATCTCTTTATATAATACCATTTA